>CAMLUY010000056.1 GCA_946487985.1 uncultured Clostridia bacterium | reverse complement strand
AAGCAAGAAAAAATTTTGCAATTTTTTCGGTCACGCAGTTTTTCGACAGCCTGAAACAGCAAATCTGCTGTTTTGTTAAAACGCCATTCTGAATGCTGCGCGAGGCAAGAGCTGACCGCTCAAAGAACCATCAGAATAAGTTGTATTTCCAGTCGAGTCTACTACCCAAATAAGTGATGGAATAGACGCATACGCATTCGTTGTCCACCAGCTTGTTGACACGCCAGACCAAGCCGCGTTTGACCCCAAAACCGATACGCCATCCAAAAGCCAAAAATTATCAAGATCAGACTCGCTGTATGTGATAGTTGATTCAGGTGGAAAATCTGGAAAACCAAAGTACTCTTGACCGCCAGAAGTGTATGCGTCACCCAAAGGCCGCCCAACAATGCGCTTGAAAACATAGTCATTCTCAGTGTCAATATTAAAATCGGTATACATATTTGAAATGTTGCCAGACGGAAAGATCTTGACTCCTCCGCTGCTTTCTCTTCTAGAATTTTTGTACACATTGTTGCCATTGATATACTGCCTTACCGTGCTGGTCGCATAATCGCATGCAATAATTCCGTCCCAGCCATTTAAGCGATGATAATATGACATGTTGCTTGAATAATAGTCATTGTTGAACACGCAAGGCTCAATCGTTGTAAACGGATTGCTTTCCAAAAGAAAATAGCCCATACTATATTCGTTCACAGGGTTTGTTGAAGACCAGTTGTATGCAGTACTGCCATCTTTGGAAAAAAACCGCCATTTCAGATATTCATTTCCTGTGCTTGTTGCAACAGTGCCCATCTCAACGTACCAATACGTATTGCCTGTTTCGACATGCGTTTGCAAAAGATCGGCCTGCCCGGTAAATGAGATTTTCAGATTGATGCCTGAAAGGCTGACCGATGATGCACTTGTATTTTTGATGAAAATTTTGTATGTAGCCGTGTTGCCGTCCAAGATATCACCTGTCGGATTCTTTTCAAGAAACAGACTTGTGCTGTTCACTGTTACAGTGCTTGGCAGAGAACTGTATGAAAGGTTGACTTTGACAAATTCATCGGTTGATAAAGATGTCAGGTCGAGGTCAATTTCCATTGTCTGTCCTGCAAGTACTGTCGAGCTTGACAAATCAATTTGAGTGTCAGCATCAATGTATATGCCCGAACAGTCAGGAACCGTCACATCTGTTGTTTTATATCCATTTGACGTTTGCGTGACCGTGTTTCTCAAAACAACCTTATTAAGGTACACATCAGTGACCGGAGGAATAAAGCTTATGCTGCCATCAAAATACACATTCATATTAGCCAGTGCCCACACGCCTGTAATCAAACACGTCATTGCGATTACGGCCGCAATAATAAGCGACGTAATCTTCAATTTTATGCTCATTTTATTTCCCCTTAAATTTGAACATATTTTCTGCTTTTTTGTAATTTTTATTAAATATCTTGAAAATTTGCTGTTTATTTTCAAAATTTATGTGATTGGTAGTAAATTATTTTAAAGTATCTCTGTCTTATTTTACCTCTACCGCGTAATTTTTGTCAAGCGAAATTTATATTTTGTCGAAAGCTGCAAAATATCAACCCTGTTCCGATTGATCATCGGTTTCGGTTGGCGGTCTGATCTTTTGCCAGAACTTTGCAACATATTCATACACAAGCGGCAGGCAGAAGGAAAAGTACACCACAGCTCCGAGCAGTACGGCAGTGACTATCCCCCAAATGCCGCCAAGATAGGACAGCCACAGCCGCACCACCATGGCCATAATCAAAGCCGACATAAAGGGCAATGCAAAATTGAAAAGCTTGAACCTGACAAGCCTGCCAAGCTTCAAAAGCGCACATATGCAAACAATGGAGTACATGACGATGTTGGATATCGGTATTGCATAGATGTTGACACTTGAAAGAGGGGCAAAAATCAAAAGGGTTATGATTTTGAAAAAGCCGCTCGTTAGATTGAAAACCAGCGAATATGAAAAATATCCCTTTGCAAGAAGCAGTGCATTCAAAAGCTGCATCAGTGCAGAAAGCACGATGGCTATTCCGCCCAATAGAGTCAGCTGTTCTGCCACGGCAAGGTATTCATTGATGACTGACGGATATATGATAGGGTACAACACGCGAGCAATAGCAATGATGCCCATGACAAGCGGTATCAATAAAAACCACATGATATTAAATGCGTTGCGCACAACGCGTTGCTGTGCAGCCGTGTCACGCGTTGCTGAAAGGTAAGATATCTTTGGCAGAAGTGCCACAGCGACAGACACCGAAATGACCAGCGGAAAATGAAGTATCGCGCCCACTACACCGCTTTGAAGCCCATAAAGGGTTGTTGCCGTCTGAACGGTCATGCCTGCCCGCGTCAAAAGGCTGACAATAATCAGTGACTCGACGGCAACGGTCAATGGCGCAACCGTGCCACTGAGCGTAAGCGGAACCACAGCATGGAAAAAGGCGCTGCGTACTGGTGCTCGCTGAGGTTTCAGCTTTACCCGTCTTTGCATGAGCACTGTCAAATAGGCAAGCGCGATGGCTTCTGCAACGGTTATTCCCAAAAACGCCCCAAAAACGCCTGCGCCTTCACCATTTTTTGCAAAGAGATATGCAAAAATCAGCCCGAAAACAAATCTTCCCACCTGTTCAAGCACCTGGCTGACTGCGGTCGGAGTCATGTTTTCAAAGCCTTGAATTATGCCGCGAAAAACGCCTATCAGTCCGCCAAGCGGCAGCAATGCGGCAAGCATCATGTACGACGGCGAGGCCTCAGCCGCTCCTTGCAAGCTGCTTATTGCAGACGAAAAGATGATAAAAAACAGTCCAAACGCAAAACCTATGCCAAGCGAGAACAACAGCGCATATCTGTAATATCCCCCAATAGCCTTGACATCGCCACGTGCACGCGCCGTTGACACCAGCTTTGACATGGCGTTTGTTACTCCGCCAGACACAAAAACCAGTGTCAGAGAGTACAAGCTCATCACCATTTGAAACAGGCCAATTCCTTGCAGGCCGATGATATATGTAAGCGGCAATCGGAAAAGCGCGCCAAAGAATTTGCACACTATGCCGCTGACAATCAAAATAAATGCTCCACGCCCAACAGTATTTTTCATGAAAATATGATGCGAAAAATTCAAAAAAGTATACAAAAGTTGAAAAAAGGCTATTTACAAACAAGAAAAACTATGTTAAAATATTACTACAATATCAGTTTGGAGGAGATATGCAGGAAGACATCAGAAACAACAAGTTTTTTTACAACAGAGAAATCAAGTATGCAAACGGCACAATAAAAAACAGCAGCCAGTTGCGCTTTGCAAAAGCAAATAACTGCTATTTGTTTACCGTGCTCAGCCTGATTTCAGCGGCTGACGGTGACGCAACAAAATTGCCAAACATGTTTGTTACACGTATACTTTCAGAAGTGTTGCCATACAGCGACAAAGACGTTGGATTCAGCACTCACGAAATTGCCGCAAAGCTCAAATTTCTTGTCAAAGAACTAATGGAAAATGAAGCCGCTCGCGAAGAATTCAACAATTCAGTGTTCAGAAGCGCATTGCGCGACCTCTTTTATGGTAATACAGGCAGAGTTGACAAAAGCGAACAATGGGACAACTTTGTGCAAACCTCACCGCTGCCACCAAAAATACAGAAAACTCTTGGCGGCCAACCAGGTGCTCAGAACGCCGCTCTTGCAATCTATGTAGAGGATTCAAAAGTGACGAATGTACTTAATATGAATAAAGTCCTTGACACCATTGTAAAAACAGATGAAAATGGCAAGTACCACTTCCAGCCTGACAACACTATTGCCACGGCTGAACCGCTGCTGCAAGCAATCAAACAGACCATTAAGGACTTGAAAACAAACCCAACTTTTGTCGCATCATACGCAAAGGCCAGAACAGAGCAAGAAATCGAAGAAGGCGACGAAATCGAAAACTATTAATTTACATATTAAAAAAGATTACACAAAAAAGCCAAGCAAACAGTGTGCTTGGCTTTTTATTGATGTTTTTTATCAAATGTTTTGCGCTTTTTATTTTGACATGTTTTTTACTCCATCTCGCGTTCGTCGTCAGATTTTTCAATAGCGACATCAATTTGCTGAGTTTCAATCAAATGCTCGTTGCCATCAATATTAACAACCATAGCAGTGCTTTTCGCAACAACCTGCAAATTGTTTGGCTGCTTGTTTTGTTCTGGGATATGGTTATTGCTTGGCTGTTGTTCGTTGACAGTGTTTATTTCAGGCTTCTTGTTTGGAGGTTCAATTTTATGTTGTTTTTGATTCTGCCCTGCCGTTCTCCCTTGGGTAAGACCAATTTGCTCTACATTCCCTTCATCGGGAGACATGCCGAATATCATGATAGCTTCAAGTCCTCCATTAGCCTGTGGAACATTTTTGTCTGAGTTCTCGTTGCCAAAATCTTCTTTTTTTATGTCTTTATTATTGGTTTCAGAAAGAATTTTTTCCGCAAGGTCGGTATTGCCTTCTTGTATCTTTGCGGGTACAGTTTCTTTATGGACTACCCCTTTCGATTTTGGTGCTTTCTCCTCTTTATCTTTGCCTTTCTTGCCGGCCTTGTCTTTTTTGCTGCCTCCGCCGCTTTTTCCACTGCCTCCGCCGCTTTTGCTTTTGCTTTTCGAAGACGATTTCTTGCCGGCCTTCTTTTCAAAATCTATTTTTTCGTCTTTGCCCACAAGTTCGGTAATCGATGTCCGCTTTTGCAGCCCATCAATGGCCTTGACCGACTTGTTGATTTCGACAACAATGCTTTTCAGTTCGTTTGCGTCAACAGGCAGTTTTTCAAGTCCACCAAATTCATCGATAGCTCGGTCAAGCAGCGCTTTTTGTCTGGTAAATTTGTGCTTTTCCTTATCGTCTTCACTGACGTCGAGCGCAAGCTCTTTGTACCGTGCGATAATCTTTTGACCGACCTCGCCGCCGCTTTCAAGCAGTTTCAGCATGCGCATCAGATATATCTGGCTTGCAAGGTCGTAAAGCCCGCCAACATATTCGTTGATGTCGTACTCGTCCTGCATCAGCACGGCAAGCGCAGATATTCGAGCGTCATCATTGGTCATTGCGACATCATACATATTAAATGCCTGCCTTACCTTGACCCGAAAATGCTCGTCATACACGTCAATGAAATCTGCAATGTGGGACACGATGTACGGCTCTTCCAAAAAGTCGTCAACAAACTCGGACAGCATCAGCGATGCCTTGGCTTTGCCGTCTTCAATCTGCTCTATTTTTACATTAAAGTAAAAAAACTTTCCCATATACTGGGTGCTGGCTCGGTAAAAATCCTCGCCGCTGTCTTCAATTTCTTTGTACATTTTGACAAGGTCATATTTGATGTCTTCTCTGATCTTGTAGCGCCCTTCCTCATCAAAGCGCCCGACAAGCATGAAATGCATGACCAGCATTTTCATGCGCGTTTTATAATAATCGAATAAGTCGCAGTCAGAAATGGAGAAATCCCGCTCGTACATTCGGTACGTCGGTTTTGGCTTTTCCTGCTCTGGCAAAGCCTCAGTCTTCACTTCATCTTTGACGTCATTCGCCTGATTTTTTGCTTCGTCCATAGTTTCATTATATCCCATCAAAAACAAAAAATCAAGCCTGTAAACCTAATTTATTTTTTTAATTCCGCCCCAGCTAAATCAAACATTATGCGAGCAAACCAATGCCCTGTGCCCTTTCCGCGAGCGCGAATCACGCCACAGAAATGTCGAAAGACCTTATTCTGCAACGAAAAAAGCCTCAATTTATCGGTGAGAACGTCATTTTTTCAAAAAGCTTATGCAATATGGCGTTTCTTTGATGGAATTGAGGGTAATCCCGTTTGACACGCAAAGCCCGTTGTGATTGAACAGGCAGTTTGCTTCACAGCGTATTTTCAAAGCTTTGCTGTCACGCTGAGGAGCGAAGTCAGGAGTCTGTTCAAAAAGATGCATGGTCACATCTTTGACGTCACTGTTGTCAGCATCCTTTTCAAAGGTGGAGCAGACCACCTTTTTATCAACCAAAATCTCGTTTGCGCGACAGGTATATCTGTCATTGTATTTACAATATGTCTTTCTGCACCTAATATCCATTTCAAACCTCTTTGATGCAATTATTGCCAATCAGTTGACAAAAATACATCGTTTGCGTAAACTATGATTGAAAAAGATTTGTTATTTTGGAGGATAAAATGAAAGTATTGCTGCTTGCTGATGTAAAAGGAACTGGCAAAAAAGGTGAAATCAAAGAGGTTGCCGACGGCTATGCAAAAAACTTTCTGCTGAAAAATGGCAAAGCCCGCATCGCAGACAACAGCGCGCTCAGCGAAAACAAGATGAAAAAAGCTTCTGACGCCTTTCATAAAGAAGTTGAACTTCAAGCGGCAAAAGAGCTTGCAAAAAAACTGTCAAACGTCAAGCTGAAACTGGAAATAAGGTGCGGAGAAAACGGCAAAACTTTTGGCTCGATCACTTCAAAAGAGGTCAGCGACGAACTGAAAACGCTTGGCTTTGACGTTGATAAGCGCAAAATTGAAATCAAAGAGCCACTCAAAGCCATTGGCAGCTATACCATTACTGCGCGCCTGCACCCAGAAGTTTCATGCTGTTTTTCGGTTGAAATTGTCAGCAAATAGCCGCGATTTCAGCCAAACATTATCTCATAACATTCAAGCCCGACAAAAAGTCGGGCTTCAGATTGTAGACAAATTAAGCAGGCTGCCGAAAGTCAAGTGAGGGGATGCTCGCAAAATGCACAAAAGCAGGAGTTTAGTTGCCTAAAT
>CAMLUY010000055.1 GCA_946487985.1 uncultured Clostridia bacterium | reverse complement strand
CATATGGCTGCGTTTTTTTGTGGACAAGTCATGGCTTGCGGCCTTGATTGCGCTTGCTGTAACCGCAGTTTTGCAAGTGTTGTCTCACTTTATTTCAAAAAAAAGCAGCGCAAAAAATTCGCTAAAAATGAAGGAAAAAGAAGAAGCAGAAAATATGTTTTTTGCTCTTACTGACACTCAAAAACCCATTGATTTTTTCTATCAACTTGCGTGCAGCCGTCACAGTAATGTTGTGAAAAAGAAAAGCTGTATTTTGCTCAACCATCATGACGGCACAAAGGTTGTTCTTTACCCCAAAATACAATACAAGAATCTTTCGCCTGATGACCTCTCTGAAATTGTGCTAAGCTGCAAAAAAGACTGCCCTGATAAAATCGTTGTGCCCTGCAATGATATTGATAGCGCTACATTCTCGCTTGCCAAAAGTTATGAGATTGAAATCCTGCTGCTCAATAAATATGACAGCTATTCCCTGCTTTACAAAGAATATGATTTTTATCCTGAAATTAAAATTCAAAGTAAAAAAACTGGCACATCAAAGTTCAAAACGCTTGCCGCATATTCCCTCAATCGCGCAAGAACAAAGGGCTATATAGCCGCGGCCTTTGTATTGTTTTTTGCCAGCCTGTTTGTAAAAATGAATGTATATTATTATATTTTTGCTTCAATTCTTTTGCTGTTTGCACTTGTGTCGTATTTGAATCCAAAGTACAACAACAAGGTTGAAGCAAAAAATATCCTTTAATTTAAATCAGCTCAATATGCTTGAAATCTTTTTTTGACGATTTCCTATAAATAATTATTGTGCTTCCAATAACTTGTACAGGTTCTGCCGATAGCTTTGCGCAAATTTGGTTCATACAATCCTTGATGTCGATTGATGAGTTTTTCAACACCTTTATTTTTACAAGTTCGCGCGCCTCTAAAAGCCCATCAATAGTATTGAATGAATTTTCAGTCAATCCTTCCTTGCCTATTTGCATGACAGGTTCAAGTGCATTGCCAAGCCCTCGTAAAAAAGCTCTTTGTTTTGTTGTTATCATGTTTAACTCCTTTTTTTATCGTCTGCTGCAATTTGAACGACTAGATAAAAACAGTTTGATTTTCGACCTATAATCATTCGCTGTACTCGAACGATATATCTTTAATTTTTACTGTATCGCCATTTTTTAAACCTTTTTCTTTGAGCATATCAATAACGCCCATTTCGTTCAATCTGTTCTGGAAATAGGCAAAAGATCTTGTATCAGAAAGCACAACACCGCGAATAAAATTGTCGATACGGCCGCCGCTTAGTACAAATGAGCCATCGTCATCACGCGAGATGATGATGGAGTCGTAGTCCTTTTTATCAAAATCAAGCTCTTCAACTTGCAAAGGCGGCTTCTTAGGCAGTTTGCTTAGCTTTTCAAGAGTTGCAAGCTTAAGTTTTTCTATGCCTTGTAATGTCGCCCCAGAAATCGCAAAATATTCTTTGCCAACCTCTTTTTCAAACCTTTCAAGCCTCTCCTGCAATGTTTTTTCATCAAGAAGGTCTATCTTTGAAAGAACCACAAGTTGAGGAGTTGTCGCAAGGTCATCGCTGTAATTTTTCAGTTCTGAATTGATTATATTGTAATCCTCAATAAAATCTCTACCATCGCTCTGAGAAATATCCACTAAATGAAGTATAAGCCGCACGCGCTCAACATGCTTTAAAAAATAGTGGCCAAGCCCCTGTCCTTGGCTTGCTCCCTCAATAAGTCCAGGGATATCAGCAACAACAAAGGTCTGTCCCTTGACTTCGCACACTCCAAGATTTGGATAAAGCGTAGTAAATGGATAGTTCGCAATCTTTGGATTCGCGTTTGAAATACATGAAAGAAGAGTCGATTTGCCAGCATTTGGAAAGCCAACCAGTCCTACGTCAGCGATGGTTTTTAATTCAAGTATCACTTCTCGCTGCTTGGTTTTTTCTCCCGTTTGAGAGTAATGTGGAGCCTGTTTTATCGAAGATTTATAGTATGCATTTCCGTGCCCGCCTTTACCTCCCTTCAAAGCAAGGAATTCCTTGCCGTCTTCAAAAAGGTCGGCAATTATTTTACCGCTCTCACTGTCAATGATTACTGTGCCGCAAGGTACATTGATAACAACATTTTTCCCGTTTGCACCGGCTTGTAATTTTTTCGAACCATTTTCACCATCGCCGGCAACAAATTTTTTGTGAAACCTAAATTCATAAAGAGTGTTCATGCTTTGCGAAGCTCGAAAAACAACATCTCCTCCCTTGCCGCCTTCGCCTCCGTCTGGGCCACCTTTCGCAGTCATTGCATTGCGCAAAAAAGAGGTAGAGCCATCTCCACCATTACCCGCTTTTATTGTAATTTTTACTCTATCTAAAAACATGACTACCTCTTTTTGACTATTTCTATATGTATGGCGTTGTATTATAAACGAAATGCTTTATTTAGTATTATGTGTTGCATAATAGTTGCATATGTTTCTAAAATCACAGTTGCCGCAATCTGGCTTTTGCGCTTTGCAAATATACCTGCCGAAATGAACAAGCTGTAAATGAAGTTTCCCCCAAAGATTCTTATCAAAAATATCCATCAGTTTGAGTTCGCATTTGAGTGGATTGTCAGTTTTGACAAGGCCAAGCCTGTTTGACACCCTTAATACATGAGTATCAACAGCTATGGCATCGCCTTGAAAAGCCTCTGAATATACCACATTGGCTGTTTTACGCCCTACTCCCGCAAGCTTTTGCATTTCACTGATGTCTTGTGGCACTTCACCATTATATTTATCAATAAGATCCCTGCTCATTGACAGAATGTTTTTCGCTTTGTTGTGATAAAAGCCACAAGTTCGGATTTTATCTTCAAGCTCAGTCTGCGACAGCTGAATCATCTTTTCTGGCGTATTGTAATCTTTAAAAAGCTCCTGTGTCACGATATTGACACGTTTATCGGTACACTGCGCCGACAATATTACCGCAACAAGCAGCTCATACACACTTGAATAGCGCAATTCACACTTCGGGTTTGGGAAAATTCTGTCGAGTTTTTCGACTATTTCATTAGCAAGTTTATCCATATTTTCACCAAGCGCGCATTATTTCATAAGCGGGAACAAAACTGCGTCGCGAATGTTAGGCAAGTCGAAAACAAACTGAACAAATCGATCAATACCAAAACCAAGCCCTGAGATAGGCGGCATGCCGTGTTCCATTGAAAGAAGGAAGTCTTCATCGACGTCCATAGTTTCCTCATCGCCCATTGCTTTTTCTTCAAGCTGCTCTTCAAGCAAGCGCCTTTGAATAATAGGATCAACAAGTTCTGAATAGGCTTTTACAATTTCCGCCCCGCCAGCTACAACCTGGAACATGTCAATAATGCGTGGATCTTTATCATTTCGACGAGCAAGAGGCACAAGAACAGCAGGATAATTGAATATTATTGTCGGCTTTACAATACCCGCCCTGATTTTACGTTTGTAAATATAATCAATGAGAGTTCTGATTGTTTTGCAATCTTTTAAATCTTCATAAGTAAAAAGATTTTTATCAACCACCCTCTTTTTAAATTCGTCTACATTATTTTCTGACAGGAAATCGAAGCCCAAAATTTCACGCATTCTGTCTACATAATTTATTCTTGCCCATTTTTCACCAAAGTCTATCTCCTGGCCTTGATAATTGACAACCGTTGAACCAAGGCATGATTTTAGCAGGTCGTTTATCATATTGTAGAAGAAATTTATATTGTCTTCAAAATTCCAATAAGAAGCATACCATTCAACCTGAGTAAATTCTTGTAGATGTGACGGATCCATACCTTCATTACGGAAGTCTTTGCCAAGCTCAAACACCCTGTCAAAACCAGCAGAAATACATTGCTTCAACCATGTTTCCGTTGCAATGCGCAGGTTGCATTCAATATCCAAAGCGTTGTGATGAGTGAAAAACGGTTTCGCGCTTGCACCAGAAACACTTGTTTGCAATACTGGCGTTTCAACCTCAATAAAGCCGTTATCTTCAAGATATCTTCTTACAAAAGACACTATTTTAGAACGCGTCAAAAATACCTGTCTTGATTTTTCATTAGTAATCAAGTCAAGATAGCGCTGTCTGTATATAGTTTCTGCATCAGTTAAACCATGGAATTTCTCTGGAAGCGGCCTCAGCGTTTTTGAAAGCAGTGTGATTTTTTCAGCTCTGACAGTGACTTCGCCAGTTTGAGTGACATAGACTTCGCCTTCAACCCCGATAAAATCCGCGATATCTATCATCTTTTTGTAAAAGTCATATTCTTGTTCGCTAAGCTCATTACGGCCAACTGAAACCTGTATTTTAGCATTGATGTCACGAATTTGAACAAAGCCGAATTTGCCCATTACACGTTTAAAAATGATTCGACCAGCTATTTTTACACGCTCGCCAATTTTTTCGCGAGCCTCTTCGATGGTGCAAGTCCTTTCATATTTGTCTTTAAACGGAATTTCGCCACTCGCTTTCAGATCTTCAATCTTTTTGCGCCTGATATCAACTTCGTTTGATAATACTTGTGTGTTCTCAGCCATTTTTTCACCCCTTATTTCTAGACACGCTTGAAAATGTTTTGATAGTTTTGCACGCCTTCCAATAAGCGCAGCATAAACATTTTTTCAAGCTGAATTTCCTATACATAAAAGGTTAGCATAAAATTATTTTTATGTCAATTATTTGTACTTATTTTTATAGTAATGTCGATTCTTTAACACGCGGGAAAGATATTTTTGAGTTTCTTTATATGGAATTTTATCAAGAGTCGCGCCATCTTTTGAATATCCCTCATTTTTTAGCCATGACACAACATTGCCTTGGCCGGCATTATATGCACAAAGCGCAAGCTTTTCATCGCCAAAATAACGTAGCAAGTAATTCAGATAAAAACAGCCGTACTTGATGTTTGTTTCAGGTTTAAACATCTCATTTTGCGAAAAATCTTCGCCTATCTGGCTTGAAATCCACTCACCAGTCGAAGGCATGATTTGCATAAGACCAATAGCGCCTTTGCTTGAAAGAGCGTCGCTATTATAGCCACTTTCAACATTGATTACAGATGCAACAAGCGCGCTGTCAAGGTCGTTTTCTTGCGCGTATTGCACAATTAAATCATAATATTTCACAGGATAAAAGTAGGCATAAAAAGCGCCAAGGCTATATGCCAAAATGATGGACAAGAAAAACAGTGATAAAGTACTAAAAACCCATCGCATGATATTATTTTATTTAAATTTACTATAAAAATTCATGATGGGTTTATGCAAGAACATTTTTGAAAAAATCTGTTTTTCTATGATATTCTTTCTATGCTTTGGCAGCCATTTTTCTGGCTTACTCTGAAAAAACCATAAAAGGATCGAAAAGGCTTTGAACGCAAAAAGTTTCTGGCTATTGGCAGCAAACTTTCATCGATTTTGACTGAAATTCCACACGCTTGACCTGCCTCCTTTGGCGTATTCACAATTTGCACCATAACTCCATTTGATCTAAACATGTTCGCCATGTAAAGCGTTTCATTTCGCGATGAAAACACTATAATCACAAACTGCATATCAACCTCCTGTATGCACAATTTCCCTTCTACCACACTATATTGTAAATATAAAGGAAAGTTGACAAATGATTTATTTAGACAATAGCGCATCAACCTTGATAAAGCCAAAAGAAGTAATTAAAGCCGTAAATGAAGCAATGCTGCACTACACCGCAAACCCTGGTCGAAGCGGACATAAAGCCAGCATACGAACTGCATTAAAAATTGAAGAAGTACGCGAAAAACTTGCCGAGCATTTCAACGCAGAGAGCGGTCAGAATGTGATTTTTACCTTAAATTGCACAATGGCTTTAAATACCGCAATACTTGGCTCTGCCAAAGATGGCGGTCATGTAATCTGTACAGAAAATGAGCATAACAGTGTTTTAAGACCATTGGAGCATTTAAAGCAACAAGGAAAAATCGACTACACAGTTGCTTTTCAAGAAAATCCAATAGGCATTACGCTTGACGACATAAAAAAGCATGTACGAAAAAACACCTACATGATAATTTGCAATCACATTTCCAATGTGAACGGCAGCAAAGCTGACATTCAAAGCATTGGCAAATTTTGCAAAGAAAACAACATTATTTTTCTGGTAGACGGAGCGCAAAGTTGCGGCCATGAAAAAATCGATATTAAAGAAAACAATATCGATTATCTGACCGTAGCGGGACATAAAGGTTTTTACGCACCACAAAGCATAGGCGCTTTGATAATGGGAGACAAATATAGACCGAACCCTATACTTTTTGGCGGTACGGGCACAAATTCTTTGGAGCTATATCAGCCAGACATTTTCCCAGAAAAACTTGAAAGCGGCACTATTTCCACACCTCTCATAATCGGACTTGGCGCAGGAGTGGATTTCGTTGAAGCCAATTTTACCGAAATCAACAGCAAACTTGACGACCTTACAACATTTATCAATTATGAGCTAACTCACCTCGGCGTTGATGTCTACACCCAGCCAGAAAATGCATACGGCGTGCTTGCGTTCAACATAAGCGGAATGCACTCAAACGAAGTCGCCGATATATTAAACGAAAAGTACGATATCTGTGTACGCGGAGGATATCATTGCGCACCATTAAAACATACAGCACTTGGAACGCTTGAAACTGGCGCAGTCAGAGTATCACTCTCATATTTCAACACTTTTTCAGAAATCCAAAGATTGATTTATGCCGTAAAGCATATATGCAAGGATAAGTAAGGTATTTTGTATATCATACATAATACCATATATTGTATAATATAAACTATGTGATGTTGATTTGCTCACGATGTTTGCAAATCAATTTGCTAAA
>CAMLUY010000054.1 GCA_946487985.1 uncultured Clostridia bacterium | reverse complement strand
TTTGCTTACAAATGCCTAACGGCGCTTGCAGACAAAACTTCCGATAATATAAAAAACAAGTATTTTTGCATTTATTTGCGTCGATTTTTTATTTTCAATACTTTTTGTCAATAATTACCATTGAGGTAAACCATGGCATATTCATTTAAAGGCAGCCTGAACTTTGGCTTTGTTTATATTCCGATAACCCTGTACAGTTCTATCAAAGACAATGACATCGGCTTCAACATGATTGATAAAAAGACAATGAGCCGCGTCAAATACAAAAAGACCTGCGTCGATTGCGGCGAAAGAGAGGTAAGCAAAGACGACATCGTCAAAGGCTTTGAATATGAAGAGGGCAAATATGTGATTTTTGACGATGACGACTTTGAAAAAATCAAGTCAAAAAAGGACAAAAACATCACAATCGAGCAGTTTGTCAATCTCGACGAAGTCGACCCGCTGTACTTTGACAGGCCATATTATGTCGTGCCAACAGGCGCCGAAAAGGCGTTCAGTGTGCTGCTGTCGGCAATGGAGAGCGGCAACAAAGCAGGAATTGCTAAGACCGTTCTTGGCACAAAGGAAAGCCTTGTCTTAATTCGCGCCAAAGATGGAGAGCTTCTTTTGAATACTCTTTTTTTTGACGAAGAAGTAACAAAAAACCCAATGAAAACAAATCTTGCCAAGGCAAATGAAAAGGAGGTCGCCATCGCTTTGCAAATTATCGACTCCATGACAGGAAAGTTTGAGCCAGAAAAATATCACGATGAATATCGCGAAAAAATACAAAAGGCCATTGAAGACAAAATCGCCGGAAAAGAGATTGCTTCGCCAAAAGAAAAGCCAGAAAAGAACATAGTCAACCTGATGGAGGCGCTGCAAAAATCTCTTGAAAGCGTGAAAAAGAAAAAGAAGGCAAAAAGCTGATGGCAGACCTCTTTGACGACAAAAACATCTCGCCAATGCTGCTTTATCAGACTCAGCCTTTTGACAGCGATGAATATATCTTTGAGCTCAAACTTGATGGCATACGCTGCATTGCATATATTGACGACAAAAGCGTCACGCTTCAAAATAAACGTTTCAAAGATGTGACCGACATCTATCCAGAGCTCAAAAACATGAACAAATGTGTCAAAGCCCGCTGCATACTTGATGGCGAGCTGGTTTTGATGTCTGATGGCGCGCCCGATTTCTTTGGTCTTCAAGCAAGAAGCCTGATGAGCGACAAACTCAAAATTCAAATAGCGGCGAAAAGAAACCCAGTGCAGTTTGTCGCATATGATATACTCTATCTAAAAAATAATGATGTAACCCAAAAGACCTTGCTTCAACGAAAGCTTTTGCTGCAAAACAATGTTACAGAGGGCAATAACCTCAGCATTTCAAGATTTGTTGAGGGCAGGGGACGCGAGTTTTTCAATCTCGCAAAAAAGAACAATCTTGAAGGCGTTGTCGCCAAGAAAAAGGACAGCTTGTATCATATCGGCAAGCGCTCACACGACTGGCTGAAAATTAAGGTTTTGCAGGAAGAGGACTTTGTCATTTGCGGCTATCAAAAAGACGATGACGGAAAAGTCAAAGACCTGATTTTGGGCTCATATGACGATGGCAGGCTTGTCTTTTGCGCAAAAATATTCTTTCCAGTGTCAAAACAAGACCAGAAAACAATTTTGTCTTTTGCAAAAGCCCACCAGAGCAAAAACCCCTTTGACAAGAAGTTTGAAAACTGCATTTTCATCACGCCTCAGCTTGTCGGAACTGTAAAATATATGTCCAAAACGCCAAGCGGCAGCATGCGCCAGCCTGTTTGGAAAGGCCTTCGTGATGATAAAGACCCAAAAGATTGCACTTTGACTTGAACGCAACAGGCTTTGAAAAACGTTTTGTGATTTATTTAATTTGATGTATAATTCCCATTGTATTGTTTATGAGGTGAAAACATGATAAATCTTAAAGGCGAACTGCTTGACGCAAACGTATACATTCTTGAAAAAGGCGACTCATGCATCATCATTGACAGCGGCGCATCTGTTGAAAAGGTTAAGGCCTCACTTAATGGCAAAAAGCCAATTGCAATTTTTTTGACTCACGGTCACTTTGACCATTCAATTCACTGCAATGATTATGCCAAAGCCTTTAATTGTAAAATATATGCCAGCGAAAAAATACCGATGACACTGGGTGACAGCGTAGCAATTTACAGCCCTGACCACTCGACCATTGATGACCTGTCAAATTTTGAATATCTAAAAGATGGGCAATTGCTCAAAGTGGGCGACTTTGACGTTCAATGTATTGCTGCGCCAGGTCACAGCATTTGCTGTATGTGCTATTTGATTGACGGCGACCTCTTTGCAGGTGATGTTTTATTTGACAAAGGCATAGGCAGAACTGATTTAAAAAATTCTGACAAAACCGCAATGCTCACTACCTTGAAGAAACTTGAAAAACAAGATTTTCAAAATGTTTTCTCAGGCCATGGCGAAAAGAGCAATCACGATATACAAATGAAAAATATTGCACTTTTTAAGCGCTTTTTGTCACGATAAACGCAAAAAAAAGTCGAAAACGGCACAAAAAAACAGCTCAACAGCTGTTTTTTTTGTATAAACCATTATTTTTTCAATCGCAAGTCTTTGCCTTTAATGCAAACACAAATGCTGCTTGCAGTGTCAATAATTCGGCTTGAAATGCGTTCATCGTAATAGTCTTTGATGTCGTACAGGTCAAGATTTGAAGTAATCACCGTCGGCAGCCTTTTCATCTTGCGCTCATTGATTACCTGATAAAGATAATTCAGCGTGACGTTTGGCAGCCGCATTTCAGTTCCAAGGTCATCAATGAACAAAATTTCACAGCTGAGATATTTGTCAAGCAAAAGGCTCTTTTCATCAAGGTCGCGCGAGGCAAAGCTTTTCACGAAGTCCTGATGCATGCTGAACGACGAAACCAGATTGACAACATGGTCATTATTGATAAGCTCGTTTGCCATGCACTTGATAAGATATGTCTTGCCAACTCCTGTACCGCCAGAGATGAAAATGAGATTTTTTTCAAACTTGCTGTGGCACCACTTTTTCATTTTGTCGTACAGTTTTTCCATATACTCAGGATTGTCAAAAACCTTGAAGTTGACCTCATTAAAATCACAAAGCTTGTCAAAGCCGCTTTCCTTTCTCAGAATTTTGTTGATTTCAGCTTTAATGCAGCTGCAATATCTGCCATTTTTGATTCCCAAATCGCCGCACTTCTTGCAATAAAACTGAGGCTCGATTGACCCAATACCAAGCTCAACAAGCCGTTTTTCACAAAGGGCTTTCAATGCTTTTGTGGCTTCGCTTTCATCTTGGCCAAGCCTGCTTTCTTCAATCATGCGCTGAGTGTATTTCTGATACCTTTCTTTAAAGATAGGGTCTTCATATGCTTTGACTTTGTTGTTGATTGCTGTGTTCTCAGCCGTGTATCGCCTCTGGTCGATGATTTTCTGTGCCCGTTCAAGTATGGTTGTTTTCATCTTTCCTCCTATACGTCAATCTCATCAATAGACTGAAACAGTGCATTGATTTCGGTCTTTGTGTAGCTTCTTCCGCCAAAATTGCCTTTCTTGCTTGCTACGCCTGAATTGTCGGCAGCAATCGGGGTTGTAGCCTTTGCCTCGTCCACCGTTTTGATGCCTTTATCTCGCCAATCGGCAAGCACGCGCGAAAGATATTTCTGCGGGCTGTCCTTGCCTTTGGAAAGCTGGGCAGCATAAGTCAAAAGCTCGTCACTAATATGCCAATCCTCCGTCCAAACGCGGTAGTTGTTTCTGTCACTGCTGCATACGCCGCGGCTCACACCCATTGCAAGCAGCAGCGCCTTGATTTTTTCATCATCGGCCAAAACCTGCCCCATATACTCTTCAAACGCCGCCACCGTAAGTATGCCAAGCTTGTAAAACTTTTGCACCGTCCTGTCCATGCCTTCAAGCGTGCGCACCGAGTTCTTGAAACAATATGACGCGATTTCAAGCAGCAGATTTTTCTCAAATCCCAGATTAATCCATCGCAGAATATAGTTTTCAACCACTGTTTCAAGGTTTTCATAGTACACGCCAATAGTCTTGTTGACCTCTTTTGCAAGGTTGTACAAATCTTTTTTCTCGGCTTCAAACGCTTCAATTTCCATCACGGACATCAGCTTCATTTCATAATATTTGCAAATCATGTTGTCAAGCGCCTCAAAAGAAAACCTATTTTTCTTTTTCAGCACCTTACAAAGCTGCAAAATTACATCAAGACTGAATCCCATATCATCGCGCCATTTTTCAAGCAGGCTGCGCTCCTCAACATACGGCGCGCGCTTCAAGCCAACTTCTTTGAATATCGCGGTCATCTCAGGCGAGTTGTTCTCAAAGGATTTCAGCCGCTCCTCAACTTGCAGGGCAGTGTTGACTCCCTCGGCAGCCCAGTTGCGCGCAACGGTCAGAATATAGTTGTACCCAACCGCGCTTTTCTTGCTTTCCACGCAATATTTCATAATCATCAAAAGCGCTTCCTGCTCCATGTGATAGCGCTCCAAAAAGTCATAGTACTCCTGATACTCATGCTTGGATATGCTGCGCTTGCCCTTGAAGATGTCGTTTGCTTGCTGATTGAACAGCTCGTACTTGTCAGGCTTGTACAATTTGTTTGCCGTCAGAACATTTTTCAGCGGCACATATACAACTTGAACAGGATTTGTCGCCAAAAGCTGCACAAGGCCTTGCTCCTGCCAAAACTCAAACGCTCCCAGAACGTCTTCTTCCTGCATATTCAAGGTCTTCGCAAAGTTTTCAATGCTGTTGTCAAACCCATTGCTTTGGCAAAGGTAAAGCCCATATATGTACACCACAACAAACTCAGGCTGCGCAAAAGGCAAATAGTCATTCAAAAAAATATTGTCAATCTCAGTCTTGCCACTTGCAATAAACTCAGTGGAAAATTTACAAAACGCCATTATTACACTCCAACAACATTTTATCACATCAATGCAATTTTTACAACAAATATTCCGCCATGCCGCGAATTTTACCGCATAAAGTCATTTTTGTACCTTATTGCCAATACAATATAACCATGAAAAAGTTTATTTTGTCAAAAAAATCCAAAATCCTTTCGGCTGCACTGCTGGTCTTTGTTGTAGCTATTGTCCTCACAATCGGTTTACTCCATGTCAGGAGTGATGATGAACAGGAAAACTCGCATTACCAAATGACGCTTTCCTACGACGCGCAAACCCACCAGCTTTCAGGGCAAATGGTCGCCACCTTTTTTAATTCATATGATAATATGTTCACATCACTGCAAATGCACCTTTATCCAAACGCTTTTCGCCAGGGCGCGACTGCATCGGTGGTGTCGTCAAACAATTACGACAAGGCCTATCCAAATGGCGAGAGCTTTGGCAATATCGAAATAGCATCTGTCACAAAAGATGGCAGCCCGCTTTCCTTTGAAGTGGAGGGCAGCGACCAGAACATCTTGCGCATCGACCTTGGGCAGGAGCTTTACCCTGATGAAAAAATATCCTTTTCTGTGGACTTTACCACTACGCTTGCAAACATCAACCACAGACTTGGCTACGGAGAAAACACCATCAATTTTGGCAATTTCTATCCAATTTTTGCAGTCTATGAAAGCGGCAAAGGCTTTTCGACTTCGCTCTATCACTCAAATGGTGATCCATTTTACAGCGAATGCGCCGACTATGACGTCACAATATCATATCCAAGCAGCATGCAAATCGCCTCATCTGGCAATTTCATTTCATCAACAGAAAGGGGCGACACGACGTCATCACAATTCAGCGGCAAAAATATTCGCGACTTCTGCTTTGTGCTCAGCAGCAAATTTTCTCATGCCAGCACCAAGGTTGGCTCTACCATAGTCAACTACTACGGCTACACTTCGGACAAAGACATAGACAAAAATCTTCAAACAGCAAAAGACGCCATGCAAACGTTCAACAAACTTTTCGGTGACTATCCGTACCAGCAAGTTTCTGTTGTAAAATCAAATTTTGTTCATGGCGGCATGGAATATCCAAACCTTGTCCTTATCAGTGATGACCTTGATGCTGCCGACATCGGCTACGTAATCATTCATGAGCTTGCCCACCAATGGTGGTACGGCGTAGTCGGCAATGATGAGTACAATCACGCATGGCTGGACGAAGGCTTGACCGAATTCAGTACTCTTCTGTTCTACAAGGAGAACCCATCATATGGCAATGACTTTGACCAGATGATAGATGCTACTCAGCAGTCCTACAAAACCTTTGTTCGTGCCTACACCAGCGTGCAGGGCAGCGTTGACACCTCAATGGAGCGTGCCCTCTGTGATTTCGCCACCGAACCTGAATATGTCCAGTGCACCTATGTGAAAGGCGTGCTGATGTTCAACTCGGTCTATGAAACTGTTGGCCAGCGCAAATTTCTCAAAGCCCTTCGCGATTACTATGAAGACTTCGCATTCAAGAACGCAACCCCGGCAGATATGATAGCGTCATTCAGTCATTCAACCGGCTATGACCTTGAAGGCTATTTCAATTCCTTCCTGAGCGGTGACGTAATCATTCAATAAAAACGCTCGAACAACAAGGGTTGTTCTTCGCTTGTCTTACGGTTTTATTGAAATTCTATCCCCAACCTCGGGCAAACCTGCACAAACGGGCAAACCTGCGCTTTTGTTTGTGCGCGAGCCTGCTCGCGGCGCTGCACCCTGACGCTTGGTTTGCCCTTTTTGCTCAAAGCTGACGCTTTTTCGCAGTTTGCAGGTGCTTTCGCACCTGTGTTTTTTATGAGGTTTCATTAGAATTCTACCCCCACCAACCAATTTTGGCAATGCAAATAATTAAAATAAAAAAACAATGACATCAATTTGCTTGACAAAATTGCGGGGGGGGGTAGAATAGGGTAAGCAA
>CAMLUY010000053.1 GCA_946487985.1 uncultured Clostridia bacterium | reverse complement strand
AAAAAGTCAAGCAAATCATTGATGTTTTTTAAGTTTTTTATCAACAATTCAAAAAAAATTATATTCAAAAATCTATTTCCACAAAAAAATTGATGTGGAAATGTGGATAACTTGCCAATTTCACCCCTTCAAGACGTCAATATTCACTAAAATGCATAAAAATTTATCCTTTTGTATAATTATTTACATGTGGAAATGTGGATAACTTGCCGTGGATAACTTTTTGTAAAAAACTTGAAAAAAGCCATATAAAGGTTTTGATTTTTTGTTAAAATGGTTTAGAATAATATAATAAACTTTTCATCACTGAGTGGCTTTGAGTTACCACTTAATGATAATATACCTTACGTAACAGAGGAGAAATTATGACTGAACAAAAACTGATTAAGCCGCGAAAATTGTCAGGCTTTATGGAGCTTGCGCCAAACAAGCAGCTTGTGTTTGATGATATGGTCGCAAAGATTCGGGCTGCGTATCAGCAGTCAGGGTTTTTGCCGCTTGACACGCCTGTACTTGAACTGAGCGAAATTTTGCTGGCAAAGTCTGGCGGCAGCATTGACAAAGAGGTGTATGCTTTCAAAAAGGGCGACACCGATATTTGCATGAGGTATGACCTTACTGTTCCACTTGCACGATATGTTGCAATGAACTGCGAGCAGCTTTCATTCCCCTTCAAGAGATATCAGATTGGCAAAGTCTATCGCGGCGAACGCGCTCAGAAAGGCAGATTTCGTGAGTTCGTGCAGTGCGATGCCGATATTGTAGGCTTGGGCGAGCTGCCTATTGTTGCAGATGCTGAATGCCTGTATTTGGTCAACAAGGTTTTCAAAGCGCTGAATATTGAAATCATCAACCGCATTTCAAACAGAAACATCTTGTTTGGCTTTTGCGAAGCTTTGGGATATGCAGCGCAGACATCTGATATTTTGGTAGTGCTCGATAAAATCGGAAAGATTGGTAAAGAAAACGCAATCAGTGAGCTTCGAGAGCTTGGTGTAAGCGAAGGCGACTGCGATAAGCTTATCGGCATTACGCTGACGGCCGGCGAGTTTGACAGCACGCTTGAAAAAATCCAAGCCTACACCGACAATGAGCTTTATCAGAAAGGCATCTCAGAGCTTCGGGAAGTTGGGCAATATTTAAAGGCGCTGGGTGTAGATCAAAAGGGCTACACCTTGGACATTGGCATCATTCGTGGGCAAAACTACTACACTGGAACGGTTTTTGAGGCGATAATCCCCTCTCACCCTGAATTTGGCACTGTTTGTGGTGGTGGCAGGTATGATAATCTTGCAGGATACTACACCGACAAAAAGCTGCCAGGCGTTGGTCTGAGCATTGGTCTGACAAGACTTTTTGATCTTCTTGACCAAAACGGTATGCTGCCAGAGCACAAGCCGACCAACATTCAACTTCAAATTTTGCCACTTGGCGACACGCTGACCGAGTGCCTTGAACTGCAAGCGTACTTTTTAAATTCAGTTGTGACAGAAGTCAACTATGAAAACCGCTCTTTCAAAGCCAAATTGAAAGAAGCCAACAAAAAGGAAATCCCATTTGTACTTGTAGTGGGCGAAGACGAGGTCAAAAGCAAAAAGTACTCTCTGAAAAACATGGCAACCGGAGAAAACAGTCAGCTCAGCCGCGAAGACTGCCTGAAAAACATTTTGAGCAGCTTGGGAAACTGATAAAAAAATAAAGGTGACTTTTTACTTTGCAAACTCTACTTAAAATAGTAGTATGAATCTTCCATGCATTTGTGGAAGATTTTTTGTTGCTTTTCTATATAATCTTTGTCAATGGCTACTCGGAGATAAAATATTAAATGGCCGGGTACTTTTGTAACCATCAACATCTGTTGTTGTTAGCAAATTATTCATTAGCTTTAAAAGAGAAAAAATATACGAATATTCGACTTCTGTCGTTTGAGCGTCCTGCAAAAAAGCGCAGTTGCAGTGCTGACCAAGAATAAAAATTGATTTGTAATATTGATGAAAAAGGTTTATAATATAAACATGAATGAAAGGATAAAGGATAAACTCAGGCAGCTGACGACAAAACCTGGCGTATATGTGATGCGTGATGAAAGCGGAAATGTAATATATGTTGGCAAAGCAAAGAATTTGAAAAATCGTGTCAGCCAATATTTTCGCAACTCTCCAAAGCCAAGCAAAGTCCAAGCAATGGTAGACAATGTTGATGACTTTGACTATTTCATCACTATGTCAGAAATGGACGCGCTGGCACTTGAAAGCAATTTAATCAAAAAGTATCAGCCATTTTACAACATTTTATTGAAAGACGGCAAGCAGTTCCCATACATCAAGGTAGACATGACGCAGCCATTTCCAAAATTTGAGATTGTTCGCAAGGTGAAAAAAGACGGAGCGAAATATTTTGGCCCATATTTTGCTGGGCTTGATGCTCGCGAAATTGTCAAGGTTATCAACTCTGCCTTTAAAATCAGGACATGCAACAATAAAATCACCGCCACCTCAATGGCGAAACGCGAGTGTTTGAACTATTCGCTTGGGCTGTGCAGTGCGCCGTGTACCAAGCGAATTAATGTTGCAGATTATCGCAAAGAACTTGACAAGGCAATCAACTTTTTGAGCGGCAATGATGAGGAAATCGAAGAGATTTTGACCAAGAAGATGGAGCAGGCCGCTCAGAACGAAAACTTTGAAAATGCAATAATATTGCGCGACAGATTGAAGATGGTAGCAAAGCTGAAACAGCGTGTAGTTGCAAATCTGCCAAAAGATGTCAGCAAGGATATTTTTGCATACTACACTGACGGGCTGAGCGGTGTAATCACAAATATGGTTGTACGTGGTGGCAAAATTTTGGGCATTATTTCATATCCTTGCCTTGATGCCGAGCTTGAAGAAGGACAGACGCTGTTCAATTTTATCGTGCAGTACTATCAAAATTTGCTTGTGCCGAATGAGCTTATTTTATCGCACGACATTGAGGACAAAGACCTCCTTTACGATGTATTTGGCAAAAAGGTCAATATAATCACCAATCCGCATGGCATAAACAAAAATCTCTTGGACATGGCAATGGAAAACGCCAAGGAGTATTTGACAAAACATATTGAAAAAGAGCGGCTGAGGTACAACAATACCATTGGCGCAATGAAAGCGCTGCAAGAAAAGTTGGGGCTCACAGAGCTGCCTGTGCGAATGGAGTGCTATGATATTTCAAACATCAGCGGTACAAACAAAGTCTGCTCAATGGTGGTTTTCAAGAATGGTGAGCCAAGCAAGAAGGACTATCGAAAGTTCAAAATCAAGACGGTTAAGGGTTCGAACGACTTTGCATCGTTGAGAGAAGCAATTACACGGCGATTGAAAAGATATATTGAACAGAATGGCGAAAGTTTCAGTGAGAAGCCTAATTTGATGATCATTGATGGTGGCAAGGGGCAGCTTTCATCATGCTATGAAATTTTGCAGGAATTTGGGCTTGAAAAAGAGATTCAGATGATCTCCTTGGCAAAGAGGATTGAAGAAGTATTTTTCCCCAACAATCCCCAGCCTGTCCTGTTGAAAGTTGCCAGTGCTGAACTGAAACTGATTCAAAGAATAAGAGATGAGGCGCACAGGTTTGCAATAACATATCACCGAAACATTCGTACGTCAAAGCAGACCAGAACCACGCTTGATGAGATTCCTGGCGTTGGCCCAAAAAAGCGAGATGCCCTGCTTTCTGCTTTTGGCAGCAGTGAAGAAGTAGCAAAGGCCGACATTGACCTTTTACAGACCGTGCCTGGAATTAACAGAACCTTGGCCGTACAGATTCACAAATATTTTGAAGACAACCCTATTGCCTATGCGCCAGAAGAGTAAAAAGTTTTTTGGATGAATTTTTGTCAAATTGTTTGTCAATAATAGTTTTTATTGGTATACTGATTTTAGGAGGAGATAAAATGAGAAAAATTACCATGGTACAGTATGGCTGCGGCAAAATGAGCGTATACACAATGCGCTACGCCATCGAGAAAGGCGTAAAAATTGTGGGAGCTTTCGATATTGATGAAAGCAAGGTTGGCAAAGACATTTCTGAGATTATCGGTTGGGACAAGCCGTTGAATGTAAAAATTCAGCATGCGGACAAGCTTGACCAATTTTTGAAAACTCACAACGTTGACGTTGCCATTGTTACGACCACAAGCATATTTGCAGAAAACTATCCTGCATATGAGATTTGCGCAAAGAACGGAGTCAATGTGATTTCCACATGCGAAGAGGCATTCTATGCACAGAACTCAAATCCAAAGCTTGCCAAAAAGATTGACAAGATTGCAAAAGAAAATGGCTGCACGGTATGCGGAAGCGGATATCAAGACGTTTTCTGGGGCAACCTGATCAGCGTGCTTGCTGGCGCGACACACAAGATTACTACAATTCGCGGCAAGTCAAGCTATAATGTAGAGGACTATGGCATTTCTCTTGCACGCGTTCATGGTGCAGGATTGAGCGAAAAAGAGTTTCAAAAAGAAATCGCGTCTGTTGATGAGATTTCTGATGAAGAGCGAAAGAAAATCATCAATGCAGGCAAGTACTCGCCAAGCTATATGTGGAATGTAAACGGCTGGCTGTGCTCAAAGCTGGGGCTTCATGTGACACGCCAATCACAAAAAACAGTGCCTCAGATTGCAAAGCGCGACATTCACAGCACAACTCTTGGCATGACTATACCAAAAGGGCACTGCACAGGTATGAGTGCTGTTGTGACTACTGAGACCAAGGAAGGCATCACAATCGTGTCTGAATGCATTGGCAAAGTTTATGACAGTGACGAGTTTGATTGCAATGACTGGACAATTGAAGGCGAACCAAACACACGTGTAGTAATCGAAAGTCCATCGACCGTTGAGTTGACTTGTGCAAGCGCAATCAACCGAATTGTTGAGGTGCTTGTTGCTGAGTCAGGATATACAACAACTGACAAAATGCCAGAAAACATTTACAAAGCACAAAATCTTGACAAGTATATCGAAATAGTTGACTGTGATGATGATTGTCATTGTCACCATGAAAATTGTTCGTGCCAAGACTAAGGTGGAAAAATGAACAAAGGATATTTTATTTCGTTTGAAGGTGGCGAAGCTGCTGGCAAATCGTTGCAAATCAGCATGCTTCGCCAGTACATAGAAAAGAATCTCGAAACTGATGACTTCCTGTTTGTGCGCGAGCCTGGTGGCACTCCCCTGACCGAGGAGATTCGACGTCTGCTTTTGAACTATGAAATTGACCCGCCTTTGCCAATGACAGAGCTTCTGCTTTATTGCGCGGCAAGGGTTGAAGATGTGCAAAAGCGTATTCTGCCCGCGCTTGAACAAGGCAAAGTAGTCATTGCGGACAGGTTTTACGACTCGACTATTGCATATCAAGGCGGGGCCCGTGGAATCATGAGCGAGCAAGGCATTCTTGATTTGACTGAAATGACTATTGGGTCGGTCAAGCCAGACCTTACAATCTATTTGAAGGTTGCCCCTGAAATTGCAATCAAAAGAAAGCAAAATCTTGGCAATCTTGACAGAATTGAAAAAGAAGGGCTGGATTTTTACAAGAAAGTACAGGACGGATATGACTTCATTTCTAAAAAAGAGAGCGGCCGCTTTGTGATTATAGACGGCACAAAAACGCCACAGGAAATTTCAAATGAGATCATCGACATTTTATCTCATAAATTGCCACAACAATTCAAAATATAACGCCTTTGTAATTGAAGTTTTAAATAAATCAGTTTGTCGGAAATTCTTATAAAAACTTGATTAATCAAAAAAGATTAAAAAAATCGTAGCTTGGCCTAGCACTTTTGAAACTAGTGTAATAATTAGAGAATTAAAAAATATCTAGTCTCTTTTTTCTTGCTACTTTATGCCGTGAAAGGTACTTGAAAAGAGAAGAAATGAAAACACAATATAAAAAGGCAGAGAAACGAAAAAGGCGAAGCCATAAACACAAATATCGTTTCTCTGTCTTAACCAGCAAAAGAAAAACTCATTCCAGAGACTCTTGTCAAGTACACCATGGAATAAATTAGCCAATGTACAGAACAGCAAAAAGCGAAAGTGTGTTACGTTTACCAACACTTTCGCTTTTTGTCTGCTTTATTTAAATAATTGACGTGTGCTTGTCTGTTCGAGCGAAGCGAGAACACTTGTATCAAGACAAGCACACGTCTAACTGCCAAATTAAAATTTAAATTATTTTAGTATTAATTATAAAAATTTTACAAATCTATGTTATAATATAAATATGAAAAACACTTTTGATATAAATTTTGATTTTACAACAGATACTCCATATTTTTGGGAAACTTATTGGAATGATGAAATGGGTGGTGTTTTTGTAGACCCTGATTCTGAAAGTAAAACACTTAAAAAGTATCATAAAATTGTTTGGAGTAAACAATTACCAAATGGTGAATTTATGAACCTGACCGAAGGATATGGCGCAAATTATTTAACTTGGAATGGTTTTAGGTTTGGGAGTGATTCAATAATTGCTAGTTTTAGATACGAAAAATATCGTTTCATGATAAAACAAGTCATGAATTATTTGCCAAATTATAAAGATTTTATGGAAAATTATACTAGAAAATCTTATACATTGGGTGGTTCAATAATATTTCCCAAGATGCAAGGTAGTATCAATCAGTCTAGGGGTTGTAATCCTTTTATAAGAGATAGATTTGATTTGACTTTAGAATGCATTAGAAAATTTTACAATAACGAAAAATCTCCACTTTATGATACATTATTAAAGAATAAATCTTTTTTTGATTTATTTGTTGATTTTAAAGGGTATGTGGATTATTTTTATTTACAAGATTTGGTTAATGATGATTATTCTTGTGTGATATTTTGGATAGGAAATGGCAATTTTGAGAAAAATCCATTTCCCAAAACTGTTGAAGAATATTTGATGTGCATAGA
>CAMLUY010000052.1 GCA_946487985.1 uncultured Clostridia bacterium | reverse complement strand
ACAAAGAAGTACTTTACCTTGTTAAACCAGCCAAACGCCGAGTTTTTGAGGCTGTAACTGTCACGCACGATATAAATCACCTTGCCCACAATCATGCTTTGGTCGGTTGTGCCATTTTCGCGGCTGTCTTTGCTGCCAAGGCGATTGTCGCCAAGGTAGAACACCTGTCTGTCATCAGTATCACTGTCCGAGCCAATGGTAAAAAGCTCGACTTCTTCTGAAACCGTTTCTGAAAGCTTGTTTTGGTATGTCACTGTGGCCGTGGTTGTCAGGCCTTTTTGAATATAGTCATGATAAAAGTCACTGTCATAGCGCAATCCTTCATACGACGTTGAGGCGATGTAGTCCCACTCCTCATAGCTTTTGATGTAGTCCTCATACACCACTTTGGCTTCTTTTTCACCTTTTTTCTGCAAAACCAGCCTGTACTCAGTTATAGGCAGGCCGAACATGTCGTACTCGCCTGTTGGCAGCTTGACAATGCTTATCTTATCACCTTCAAAGGCAATAGCCCGCTTGATGACTGTATAATTTGGCTTGCCTTTGACATCATTTGGGCGGGACACAATTACAATATCGTTGTAATCAACTTCTTGTGTCAACAGCACATACACCCCGTCCTGATAGTATTTGTCGCCATCAAGTATGGGGTTGGTATTGAGCGTTGGCTGCATTGACAAGCCCTCAACCGTAATATATCTATATTTCGTATTGAAGGCAATGTCGGTGACAAACATTATGCCATAGAATATCAGCAGAATGTAGACAAAAATATAAAAAAGGCGAAGGGCAACTTTTTCGGCCTTTCTATCCTGATAATGTTCTTCATATGGCAAATAGTTCAAAATTCCATTCCTTAGTTATTATTTGTCGACTTTTTATTGCGAAAGCTTTCCGACTGCAATTTGGAAAATTCGCAGCCGCAGTAGTTCTGGCGATAGAGGTTGTATTGTTTTGAAAAGATTATACTTTTTTTGTAACCGTCCTGTTTTTTATAGTCGCCTGGCAAAAACTCTATTCCCATTGTGTCTGATATTGCCTGGCCTATCTGGTTGATTTGTTTTGCGTTTTTGTGTGGGCTGACTGTAAGCGTTGTGCCAAAGCAGTCAAAGCCAAGTTTTTTGGCCATTTCAGCTGTTTCTTGCAGACGCAGCCTGAAACAGACTGGGCAGCGCGCCCCACCTTCAAGCTCTTGTTCAAGTCCCTTTATGGCGGCAAGGAATTTGCCGTGGTCATATTCGCCATCAATGACCTTCACGCCTACAATTTGGCAGTATCGTTTCTGCTCGGAAAGGCGGTGGCAATACTCCTCGTTTGTGTCCATGTTTGGATTATAGTAAAATATGGTTATGTCAAAATCATTTTTCAGAAAGTCAATTACCTGAGTGCTGCAAGGGCCGCAGCAGCTGTGAAGCAGCAGTTTTTTCATCACTCCACCGTCCTGAGGATTTTTATCATGTCTGAAAAAAGCGAGCTTTCCGCAATGACCTTTTTGATGTTGTCATCAAAATGAGTGAGAGTAATCATAAAGCAGCCCAAACAGTCGCCGCAGTTGATGAAAACTTGAACTATATATATAAGCTTTTCGTGATAGCCCTTGATGACGTACACAGGGAAATTGAAGTCGCCTATTTTCATGCTGAACTGTTTTTCAAGTTCAAAGCGGTCAGAAAGCTTGTTGTACTTTGCGGTCAGCGAGTTGTAGCTCTCAAAAAAGTCGTCTGGGTCGCGATGTATTTCAAAAAAGGATATTACGCGACCATCGTCTGAAAGATAGTTCTCCTTGTTCAAAAATCCCTGCCCGTTTGCGATATTATATTTATCTGATGTAACCTGCCAGCCTTCGGGCAGATCAAAAGACATTTCGTTGAGTGTATCAATAATTCTTTTCATGTGTGCTCCTGCCCTTTAAGTATGCCACGCTGCTGCCAAAAAGTCAAGGAAGTGAGCGTTAAACTTCAAAATCAAAAAGAATTGATTGCGTACATCATCATATCGTTGACATTGCTGCCTGTAAGGTAGTACACAAGAATCTTGCCGTCACGGCGATATGACACAATTTTTTGGTCTTTGAGCTGTTTCAGCTGATGAGATATGGTAGTCTGGTTGATGCCAAGAATTGTTGACAAGTCGTTGACGCACATGTTCATCATTGACAGGCAGGAAAGAATTTTGATGCGGGTCGAATCTGAAAAGTTCTGAAAATAGTCGGCAAGACGGGATATTTCGCTCTCTCGCGGCAGCACTGAAAGAATCTCTTGCCTGTTGCGCTCGGTCAGTAAAAGAAATTTATTTTGCATTTTTCACCTCTCAATCACTTTTTTGCATTGTTACACATATGTATAACTGTAAGTTTTTACAGCTTTATTTTTACATACTTTCAGAAAAAAGCGAAATAGAATAATGCGCTATTTTGATGAATTTGTGAGAATTTTGCATTTATGGAGGGAAAAGATGATTTCATCACAAAGCATTCTTTTTGCATTGCTGCTGTCTGTAATTTCAAACTCGACAGACACAAGCCTGAACACCAACACAAACTTCCTTTTGCTGCTTTTGCTTGCGATGAGTGGCAACAACTGGGGCTGCGGTTGCGGTCAGAACACCTGCCCAGGACAGAGCTTCAACAGCTTCTTTTAATCTTTAAAAATACATTGCAAAAAGTAAAAAAAATCACTTTCAAAACCCATGAAAGTGATTTTTTGTTGTAATTTCCTTGGTTTATCTAGGTTTTTCAATTACATTTTCCTTGCATTATCAAAAAAAATAAAAAAAGTAGAAAATCTTAAAAAAAATTAAAAAATCGTTTTGCATTAAAAATTTTTTATGCTATCATAGGCTTGTAAATAAAGCAAAGCTTTTAAAGAAAGGAGGGAAAAATGTTTTATTCATTGCTTAATCTTGCTACAAGCTGGAAAGATTTTATTGAAGGAATGACAGGATTGACTGGAGATCAGCCAGAAGTACTTACTAAAGTATTCACTATTATTTCAACAATTTTGTGGGTGGCTCTTGCAATTGTTGGTGCTGTAGGCTCAATCTATGCAATCTATCTTGGTGTTCAACTTTCAAGAGCAGAGGATCAAGGAAAACGTGATGATGCGAAAAAACACCTGATTACCGTTGTAATTGCTATTGGTGTAACACTTGCGCTTATCCTTGTATTCAACGTGTTCCTGCCAATGCTGCTTGATGCATTTAATGTAGGAGAATCTGTTAAAGACGGCAGTGGTGATACCGATGGCGGCACAACCATGATTACACCATTTATAAACATGATTAGATGCAGAATTTAATCCCCTACTTTACTTTGTGAAAATAAAAAGCCATGAAAATTCATGGCTTTTCTTTTTTTGGAAATTTTTGTTTGAAAAATGGCTGAAAAATGCAAAGTCAAAAAATAGCAAAAAAAATATTTTTTATCAATTAATCGAAAAATATTTTAATTTTTGAAATTGGTTGGCATTTTCTTGCATTATTATCAAAAATATGTTAATATGAGATATATTAGGAGTTTGTAATGCAAATTTTCATGTCTTTAATGAACTATACATATTTGGGTGGCTTGTCTTGGCTTGAAGATGTGTACAACGTTTTGCCACCTATTTTATACACAATTTTGGCGGTGGTTGGCGGCGCAGGAAGCGTTTATGCCATTGTGCTTGGTGTAAACCTTGCAAAAAGCGACAGCGATGACAAGCGAAAGACTGCATCGGCGCGAATTAAAAATACCATTATTGGCGTGGTGGTTTTGCTTGTTTTGGTACTTTTCATCAATATCATATTGCCTGAAATTTTGCACGCGGTATATCCAGACATGGTTGTGTAGCAAAAAGAGTAAACAAATCTGAAAAATTTTCATAAAAACTTGTGTAAGGAGGAAAACTCATGCGCAAGTTTTTTTGTACATACAACAACCTGACAGAAAGGTATCAGTTGTCTGTTGCACGAAATGGATTTATGAGCCCGCGAATCAATGCACTTGCAGAAAACACCCTGCTCAGCGAAATCAGGGAGGCAATTCAAAATCTGTACAACCAGATCGTTTGCATAAAGGAGGAGGAACAGGATTCAGATCGGCTGAGCAAGCTTGATGATTGCGAGCTTTTGGTATCAAATCTGTACTACTCTATTTTTGCAGAGCCACTGAACATTGAAACAGAATGCAGCGAGTTGCCGATGAGGCAGCGACTGAACATTTGCTTTGACCTTGCAAGCCGCTTGGAATCAATGATAAACATTGCCGAGCAATACAAGCTTTGCGGTGAAATCAAAAATATTTTTCAGTCACTTATCAATGGCGCGAAATGATGTTCTTGATGTTTGCAACATTTTGGCTGGTAAAATCATAGTATGTATTGGAGCAAATGCTCTAAAAAGAGGCTAAAATGACGAATTTTTTTAACAATAACTGTTTTTGCAACTCTTGTCATCGCAGACCTGTAATCATTGGTTCGTCTCAGACCGGGCCTACTGGACCGACAGGGCCTGCTGGTCCAGTAGGACCAACAGGAGCTACCGGACCAAGCATTACCGGAGCTACTGGCCCGACAGGACCGACTGGACCAACTGGCGCAACAGGTCCGACTGGGGCGACTGGCGCGATTGGGCTGAGTGTAACCGGCCCTACTGGTCCAACGGGACCAACAGGTGCAACTGGGCCGACTGGTGCAACCGGACCGACCGGAGCTACTGGACCAACTGGTGCAACAGGACCTACGGGAGCAACCGGGCCGACTGGTGCAACAGGACCAACTGGCGCGACAACAACCTTTACGGTTGACGCGACAAACACCCTTGACCCTGGCAACCCTGCATCTGTAACAGGTACACAAACTGGTGATAATTTCGCATTGACATTCAATATTCCATCAGGCGAAACCGGCCCGACAGGTGCAACCGGTGCGGAAGGCGCAACGGGCGCGACTGGTCCAACAGGGGCCACTGGTGCTGAGGGCGCGACTGGTCCGACTGGCGCTACTGGCGCAACAGGCGCTGATGGTGCGACCGGCCCAACCGGCGCAACGGGTGCTGACGGAGCAACAGGCGCTACTGGTGCGACTGGGGCAGGTCTGGCTGCGTATGGTGGTCTTTACAATGCTGCAACGCAGACTCCATCCTTGACAACGGCAAACACCTTTGTTCAGCTTTCTCTTGATACTGCATTGCCAACTTTGAATACCTCAACAGGTACCAATGCAATCACGGTTGATGAGGCGGGAGATTATGAAATCTTCTACAATATTGATTTGACATCTGATACTGCACTCACATACAGTGCTCAGGCGCGCTCGAACAGTGCGGCGATTACGCCAACAACGACAACTGTTACAGCTGCTGTAACCACAACCGGCGGCGGCACATTCAATGCGACACTGACAACTTCGGCAATAGCTACACTTTCTGCGAGCGATGTAATTGACCTTGCACTGACAACAACAGGTACACCGTCTGGTACAACCACAGTTCAAGCGAATGGCAGTTGCATACTGACAGTAAAAAAGATCAACGAATAACAAAAAAAGAGAAGCATACCGATTTTCATCGAGAATGCTTCTTTTTTTTGATTTTGTATGGTTTTCATTTAATTGAACTTGCAAAATATTTCGGGGTAAGTATTGAGTATATGCTCGGCAACAAACTTGAAAAACAAAAATAAATTGAACTTACCGTTTCTTTTTAGCAAATATAAAAAATGCCCAGAATAATGGGCTTTTTGTGTTTTTATTTCTGGCGGAGACGGTGGGATTCGAACCCACGTACCAGTTCCCTGATAAACGCATTTCGAGTGCGTCCCGTTACGACCACTTCGGTACATCTCCATTCTTTTGCACTTGTAGAATAGCACAAATATCTCAAAATTACAACCATTTTTGCCAATTCATTTGCCTTTTCTGTTTTTTTGAATATAATATTCCTATCGGAGCAATGTATTTTTGGCAGCTTTAATATTGAAATTCAAATTTGATATTGATTTTAAAGATGAAAGCGCCAATTTAAAAGGGATAGAATATGAAAAAGTTTAAGACAATAATTGACACAGACCCTGGCGTAGATGATTCAGCCTGCTTGACGCTCGCCTTTTTTGATGAGGCGCTGGAAATTAAGCTGTTGACAACCATTTCTGGCAATGTTTCTCTTGAAAAATGCACACGAAATTTGTGTCACCTGCTCGACAAATACAAAATTGATTTGCCTGTTGCTATGGGTGCTGAAAAACCTCTTGTGCGAAATGTCAAAACGGCAACATATATTCATTCTGAAAATGGTATGGGAGGATATATACCGCCAAAAACCGCAAAGCATAAGCCTATTGCCGAGAATGCTGTTGACGCAATGTACAGAGTGCTGAGCGAAGGTGATGGCGACATTGTGCCGCTGGTGCTTGGGCCGCACACAAATATTGCAACATTGATCACCAAATATCCCGACATTGTCAAGAAAATACCGAAGATTATTTTTATGGGCGGCTCCCCTTTTGACGTGCCTGGATTCACAAATCACATTTCTTTCAACATTTCGTCAGACCCAGAAGCATTTGACATTGTTTTGAAATCTGGGATACCGCTTGTGATGATTCCGTATGATATGGGTCGCAAGCTTTCATACTTGCCTGAAAAATTTGTCTATAAGCTGCGTGACATGAATGAAGTCGGCGGGTTTTTGTATCAGATGTACAGCACTTATTGGGAGCCGAAATTTGACGACAAACGCATTGCAATGAATGACAGTTGTGCGTACATGTACCTTGTCCATCAAGAGCTTTTTTCATGCAGGCGTGCGCTTGTAACAGTTGACACAACTGATACTCCTGGCAAGACCTTTGTTGAATTTAATCGCAAAGGCAATGTTTGGATTACCGTGGGTTTACGCAGGCGTAAATTTTTGAGAATTATTGAAAATAAAGTGCGCGCACTTGGGCACATTAAATTCGATGTTTAAAATATTTAAAACATTTTTTTCTTTGAATAATAAAAAATAAAAACTAAATAAAATTCGTCAATTTTATGACGAATTTTTTAGTTATATTAAAATTAT
>CAMLUY010000051.1 GCA_946487985.1 uncultured Clostridia bacterium | reverse complement strand
TTTTGCTTCATGCCTTTGCTCATTCGTTTGAGATTTGCAGAGGTGTCAAGTTGAAGTTTGTCAACAAGCGTGCCAATATTTTCAAGATTGGTTTTGCCAAGAAGCTCTGCCTGGTTTTTCAAGAAAGTTGTGCCATCTCGAAGGTCTGGAAAAGCAATTTCACCAGGAATATATTCAACGTATTTTTTGATTTCGTATGACTGCTCCCAGGCGTCAAGGCCAAGCACAGTAACTTTGCCAGACTGTGGCTTCAAGAATCCCATAATGTGCCTGATGATGGTGGTTTTGCCGCTGCCGTTTGTACCAACAATACCAAACACCTCCCCCTTATTCACAGAAAAAGACAAATCAAACACGCCGCGATTATTGCCGTAATCTTTGGTGAGATGCTCAATTTTTATCACTTCGCTCATTTGAATACACCTCCGAATATTTTGTCTTCGCGGTAAAATTGCATAAAGTAGTCTTCAAGAGTAAACTTAACCTGTCTGAAAGACTGCACTGTAAACCTGCTCAATTTTTCGACAAGCGTGTTGATGTCATGGTCATTGACTGCCACTATGATTTTCAGGCTGGCATCATCTGTTCTGCGGATTGAAGGCTCGCTGATTGAAGCTGCATTTTTACGCAGTTTTGGCAGGCTTGAAAGAAATTCTTGATATTCTGCTGGATGTTTGAAAACAATTTCAAAGTCTTTGTTTTGGTTGTGCTTGATGTCTGTCGAATCAAACTCGGACACAATGCGTCCATCTTTAATAATGGCAATACGGTCACAAGTGGCTTCGACCTCATTGAACACATGGCTTGAAAGAAGAATGGTCTTGCCGCGAGATTTTTCCTCTTTGACAAAGTCAATAAATGTCTGTTGCATGACTGGATCAAGGCCACTTGTTGGCTCGTCAAGCACAAGCACATCAGGGTCATGCATAAAAGCTGTGACAATCGCAAGTTTGCGCTTATCGCCAAGGCTCATTTTCTTGGTATCACCACTAGGGTCAAGTTTGAAACGGTCGAGCAGATAGTCAAGCTTTTTTCTGTCGGTTGCCGCGCGCAAATCCCACATCATGCGAATAAACTCCCAGCCCGTCAAGCCGTCAGGAAGAGCAATTTCACCTGGCAAATATCCCACATGAGCTAGCACGTTGTAGTAATTTTTGAATGTTTCACTTCCAAACAAGCGGGTTTCACCGCTTTGCGGCTTTGAAAAGCCCATAATGTGTCTGATAGTCGTCGACTTGCCTGCGCCGTTTGGCCCCAGAAAGCCAAATACTTCACCCTTTTGCACATAAAACGACACGTCAAATACACCACGGCCATGGCCATAGTCTTGTGTAAGGTTGCAAACTTCAATTATTTTTTCCATGTTTACCTCTTCGACGTTTGTTGTGCAAAAGTAACGAATTTATTATTGCATTTATAGTATAGCAATTTTATGCTGCAAAACAAAACGAAAATTCAGTAATTCAAAAAAAAGCGCCCGAAAAACAGGCGCAATATTGCTATTGTGATTTTGTCACGCGAAAAGCGCTTGCAAAAACATGATTGACATGACAAAATTATTGTAACATTGCAAAATGTCAGAATCCAGTTCCATGTTAAGGTTTTGTTCATCAAGTGTTGTACCCAGCTTTGCAAGAGTGGCTTCTGCAAGTGACCTTGTATTTTCGTCTGATGCATCAAAAGCGTCTTGAAATGACCGAACAGTCATGCCAAAATCGGCAAAGTAAAGGCGGCTGTTGATTTCAATCAAATAAATTGGCAGCAATGTGAAGCCGTCATTCAGATACAGGCCTGATGAAATGAAATATTTGCAAGGAGCAGCCTTGCTGCACTTGTTTGATAAGTTATTTTTTTCTAGGATTTCAACTGCGTTTTCAATAGCTTTCATTGCACACCTCTTCCGAACTTTGTCCGCATTTTTGGTCTTGACAAAGATAGTCGCCTGGCATTGCATAGCATTTTTGTTTGCATACTTGCAATTCACGGCAATTGTCAATAGCGCTGAACACCCCTTCTGCTGTGTGGATTTCTATATTGTTGAGCACTTCAAGCATTGACAAATCTGTTGTTTGAACACGCTTGTCGTGAAAGAACTGCAAAAGTTGAAGATTGGATATTAGGTTCCTGAACTGACCTTTTGAAGGATTTTGAAAGTCTTGACTTTCAAACTCTTCAACAAGTGCAGCAATTCTGTCGGCATCTTCTGGCGACTGTTGAACATATGAGCCAAATATCTTTTGAGCCGATGGCAAAAGATATTCTTTGCGCGACAATTTCGCTTGAAGAAATGGCATATTATAGTGTAATTTTGCAGCATTTTGTTCATCAAGCTCTTCCTTTGTCATATTGTCAAGCGCAGCGAGGTAGGCAATCAATCTTTTGCAGTCGATTGCATTGCACCTTCCCGTCGACCAAGAGCTTTTGCGGCCGTTGCCAAGGTTCTTTTTTAGGCAAATAAGGTTGTCATCAGCGTTCTGAAAGTGAAAGTGCGGACTTCCAACATCATAGCCAAAGACCTCTTCGCGTTTGTCTGGGTGCACAAAAATGTTATGATGTGGATATTCCGAGCTGTCATAACGCAAATACAAGTGGGCCTTTTTAGGGTTGCCTTCAAGCAGGACATATGAAGAAATTGAAAGTGCTCTGTCGTAAAGCGCTGGATGAAAGGCTATTTTATCGATATCGTCAGAATTTTCAGGAAGGCTGTTTTTAAACTCCTCGATCAGTTTGTAATTCACTGGCGAAAACGCAAGGTGTGTTACTCTTGAAAAAAGTATTTTCTCCCCTCTACTGATAAAAAACTGTATATCATTGGAGTTGATGACACTGTTTCTGCGGTTTTGGATTTCTTTTTGGAAGTTGATATTGTTTTTGAATTTGTAAATAGGCTGTGTGTAATCGTATGCCTCAATGTGTATTGGGAACTTTTCTGCGCTTCGCAGGAGCAGATAGTCAAGCTCGCAAAGAATAAAAGGTCGGTACTGCCACTCACGAGCGAGGAAGTCTTCAACGGATAGGTTTTTGATCTGCGTTGATTTTTCTGAAGTCGGCATGTAAATGCTTTGACTGTCAGCCAATGGGTATTCTCCTTGGACGTTGTCGACTATTGCCATTTTTAAGTTGAATTTCGTATTCTTAATGTTGATTTTTGACAAGTCTTTGCAAAGTCTGTAAAAAGCCAACGGACCATGTTTTGTGAGAAACTCCTCTGTCACAGCGTGAAGCTTGCGGGAGGTTTTATTGCTATGATAATCCCGTTTTTTACCAATTGAATTTTTATTGTGTGGTGCGCCGTTATATCCCATACTCCCCCTCTGACTTTTTAATACAATTCTTATTAACATGATATCATTTTTATTTACCAAAATCAATACAAAAGTTTAATAAAAATCAATTTTATTTGACAAAATAGTTTAAAGGGCGAAAATCACTTTAAAAATAGAGGAAAATCTTGTATAATATCAATGTTGGCAAAAGCGCGAACGGTAAAAAAGTTGTGGTTGCCTTGTCAAGAATTTTGCTTCAAAGCGATTTTCTGCCTGAAAAATACTTTTTTGGGGTAAAAATGAAAATTGCAATAATTTGTGATATACTTGGCAAGAAAAACAATGGCACAACAGTGGCGTCGTACAATCTGATCAATGCTATGCGAGCGAAAGGGCACGAAGTTGTGGTTGTTTGCTGCGACTTTGACCACAGTGAAAACTGTGAAGGCTTTGTCGTACTGGACAAGCTTAATCTTGGGCCATTGAACAGAATTGTCAAGCGCAATGGAGTATCGCTGCCAATTCAAGACAAAAAACAGCTCGCGCATGTGGTAAAAAGCTGCGACATTGTGCATGTCATGGTGCCATTTCACATGGGCGTGCAAGCTTGCAAGATTGCCAAAAAATTGGGCAAGCCTGTCACGGCTGGCTTTCACTGTCAGGCAGAGCTTATTTCAAGCCACTTGGGACTTATGAATTTCGGGTTTGCAAACAGAGCAATTTACAAGATGTTTTATGAGCATTTGTATCAGCATACTGATGCTATACACTACCCGACTCAGTTTATTCGCGATGATTTTGAAAATGTAGTCGGGCAGACAAAAGGCGTTGTCATCAGCAATGGCGTAAATAAAAGCATGACTGTTTTGAAAAGCAAAAAGCCAGATGAGTACAAAGGCAAGTTTGTAATTTTGTCGATTGGCAGGCTTTGTAAAGAAAAAGCTCATTCAGTGCTTATTGAGGCGGCGAAATTGTCAAAGCGCAGCGATGATTTGCAGCTTATTTTTGCAGGGCAAGGGCCACTGCTTGAAAAATTGAAGCGCCAGGCAAGGTCGCTCAAAAATCCGCCCGAGTTTCGGTATTTTGCGCGCGACGAGCTTGTGCAAGTTTTGAACTGGTCTGACCTGTATTGTCACCCTGCCAAAGCCGAGCTTGAAGGCATTGCCTGCCTTGAAGCGATTGCGTGCGGGCTAGTGCCTGTTGTATCAGACTCTGAGCGAAGCGCAACAAAGAACTTTGCTTTGACCGAAAACAATCTGTTCGAGAATGAAAATGCCGCAGATCTGGCAAAAAAGATCGATTTTTGGATTGACCACCCGGAGGAAAAGGCTGAATGCCGAAAGAAGTATCTTAATTTCAGCAAAAATTTCGAGCAAGACGATTGCATGGCGCAGATGGAGCAAATGTTTTTACAGGTTCTTGAAAACCGATTAAAATAATAGCAAGAGAGGAACATATGAAAATTGACGTAGTTGGTGCAATGTGCACATGGACAAAAGAGCTTTCAACAAGCTTCATTATTGATGAAAAGATTATGTTTGATATACCGCAGGGGTCTTTTAAAACGCTGCTGCACAATTACGATTTATCAAAGATTGACTGTTTGATTATTTCGCATTTTCACAGCGACCATTTTATGGATTTTCACCTTCTTATTGACCTGTTCAAGAACAATTTTGAAAACAAAAAGCTTACGGTCATTGCACCAAAAGGCTGCAAGGAAAGACTGATCACTATTTTTAATTGCATTTATGTTGGATTCATGGAAGGCTATGTGAATGATAATGTGACCTTTATCACTGCTGAGAATGGCAAGACTGTTGAATTTGAGGGATATAAAATCAAGTGCTATTCAATGTCGCACTATATTACGGACGCGTACGGATATGTTGTTAGTGACGGGAAAAGTAAGGTCGGCTTTACTGGCGACACTTGCATGTGCAATAATGTGTTGAAAATTTTGAAAAACTGCCAAACTGTTTTTATTGACACCTCATCAGTCGATATAAACTTAAAGCACCTTTCAGTCGGCGAAGTATTGCAGCTGCAAAAGGATTGCCCGTCAGTAAAGTTTTGGGCGGTGCACACAAACTATCTTTCAAAAGACCTTGCGAAAGACAGAATTGATATTGCCGAACAGGGACAAGTAATCTATATTTAACATTTTTATATGAAAAAAGCACAAAAACAATTAAATTTTGTGCTTTTTTTTGATATTTTTTGGTTATTTTTTATCTTCGATGAGTTTCTTCCACTCGTCGAGCATTGATTTGAGATAGTCAAAACACGAATCAAAAGTAGCTGAGTTTGTAAGGTCGCAGCCGGCAGTTTCCAAGATCTCGTTTGGCGGCATGCTTGAACCTGCGGAAAGAAATTTTAAGTACTTTTCAGCAGCCGTGTTGTCATTGGAAAGCAGACTGTTTGCAAAATGAATTGCGCAAATTTCGCCAGTAGCATATTTGTACACGTAAAACGCTCTGAAAAAATGTGGTATGCGTGCCCACTCATATTTGATTTCTGGAATTAGGTTCACAGTACCGAAATATTTTTTGTTGAGCACATAGTAGATGCCGCAAAGTCTGTCTTTGGTCAGCGGCTGTCCTTCTTGGTGAAGCTTGTGCACTTTTTCCTCGAATTCAGAAAACATTGTTTGCCTGAAAATTGTTGATTTCACGCTGTCAAAAAGCTTGTTATACAGATATATTTTTTCGTCCTTATCTTTTGAGTGCTTTAAAAGATAGCCGAGCAGCAGCATTTCATTTGTTGTTGATGCAATTTCGGCAAGAAAGATGGTATATTCAGATTTTGACATCGGTTGGCTTTTGTTGGAAAAATATGTGTGCATTGAGTGGCCAAGCTCATGAGCAAGTGTGAAAACAGAATCAAGCGTGCCCTCAAAATTTGTAAGCACATACGGATATGAATTGTACACTCCTGTTGAGAAAGCACCTGAACTTTTGTCCTTGTTCGGGAAAACGTCAATCCAGCGCTGTTTGCGTGCCTGTTCAACAAGGCCGACATATTCCTCGCCAAGCGGCGCAACTGCCTTTTTGATCAGGTCGATTGCACTGTCAAAGGTATACTCCTTTTCACCACCTTTGCCGACATCGGCCGAGCAGTCATAGACGTGCATTTCATCAAGGCCGAGCAATTTTCTTTTCACTTCGAAGTATTCGAAAAGTACAGGAAGATTTTTGGAAACATATTTGATTAGGTTGTTATAAATTGCGGCGTCGATTTCCTCGTCAAAGAGAGCACTGTCAAGCGCAGATTTGAACTTCCTGATTTTGGCGAAATAGCAGTTTGCTTTGACTTCGCTGATGTAGTTTGTTGCAAAGGTGTTGATGTATTTGCCAAAAGTTCCGTTGATTTTTGCCACTGCCTGTTTGCGGAGTTTGCGGTTAGGCGAGCGCATAAATTTGGAGTAGTTCGACTGATTGAGCTCATAGCTTTTGCCCTGAGAGTCATGAATATTACCGAACTTCATATCGACGTCGGACAGCATTTCCATAACCGAAGAAAAGCCTGAAAGAAAATCCATGCCTGAGAGCAGCTTTTCCTCTTTTTTTGAAAGCATATGTTTTTTGCTTTTCATGATGTTTTCAAAATATCTGTCATAGTCTGAAAACTTTTTATCATGAATAAGGTCACTCAAAAAATCATCAGGTAATTTTTTGAACTCACTTGCCACAAAAGAAGTTTCGACAGAAAAATCATTTAAAATATTTGATATTTTTTCTGACATTTCTTGGGCATCATTATCTGAAAGAATTTCGCAGCTTTTTAAGTGTGAATATAAATAAATTGGTCCAACATTTTCTTCAAATTCTTTTTCAAGCATTAAATAATTGTAAATATCGCTTTTATTATTCAATTTACCTTCAAATTCTTTAAATTTGGGCAAATATTGCTTAATTTTATCAAGTTTTTCATAAAATTCTTGGCTATTTTTGCAAAGTGGAGATAAATCCCATTTGTATTTTTCATCTATTTCGCTGCGATTTTTCATTATTTCCCCCTTAATTTA
>CAMLUY010000050.1 GCA_946487985.1 uncultured Clostridia bacterium | reverse complement strand
TTTATGCTCGCATATTATTCGAATTTTGCTTTCTGTGCCACTTGCACGCAGCAAAACGCGACCTTTTTTATCGAAATTTTTTTGCGTTTTTGAAACTTCTTGGGCAAGCTGTTTATTGCCAACAATTTCATATTTGTCAAACACTTCGACATTTTTGATAATTTGTGGATATTTTTTATATTTTGCGCACGATGAAATCTTTTTTCCGTTTTTCTTGATTATTTCTGCAAGCAGCAGTCCAGTCATCACGCCATCACCAGTGGTGCAGTACGGCTTTATGATGATGTGACCTGATGTTTCACCACCAAGCATCAGATTTTCTGCCAGCATTTTTTCAATCACATATTTGTCGCCAACGCTAACTCGAATGAGGCTTATTCCATGGCGCGATAAATCTTCTTCCAGACCTTTGTTGGTCATGCTTGTTCCAACGACTGCATCTGTTTGGTTTTCGAAGTGCCGTGCAAGCAGATACAAAATGTCGTCACCATCAAGCAAATTCCCTTTTTCATCGCAAGCAATAATTCGGTCGGCATCGCCGTCAAAAGCCAGTCCCAAATCCGCTTTTTCACGCACAACTTTTTTTGCCATGCCTTCTGGGTGCAACGCGCCACAATTACAATTTATCCTTTTGCCATCAGTTTTGCAGTTTATTGCTGTCACTTTCGCGCCTGCACGCTCAAAAACTTTCTTTGCAACTCGTGACGCTCCTCCGTTGCCACAATCAATCACCAAATGTAGGCCGCTCAAATTGACTATGTTTTTGGTGATGCTTCTGATATACTTGTCGACCAATCGCGGTTTGTATGTCAGTCTGCCGATCTCGTCAAAACCAACACTTGCTTGCATCATGAACTTGCGCTCCAATTCATTTTCAAGTTCATCTGAAATTTTGTATCCATTTTTATCAAAAAGTTTGATTCCATTATGCGATGGCGGGTTGTGACTAGCACTAATCATAACGCCAAAATCGCATTTTTGTTGGCGTGTAAGCTGGGCTACTACTGGGGTAGTCACAATGCCAACATCAATGACATTTACTCCATTTTGCAGCAGGCCGTTTGCAAACGACATTGCAAGCACGTCACCAGTTGTTCTAGTGTCACGCCCCAAGAGCACCTTTTTATTTTTGCACTTTCGCGACAAACTGTTGCCGCAAACATACGCAATGTTTGGCGTCAAATCCTCGCCGTACACTCCGCGTATGCCATCTGTTCCAAAATATATTCCCATATTTTCTCCTTTTGTAACTTTTTCTGATTTATGAAAAATCTTTACTCAATTATGTATGACTTTTCTACGCGGTTGTTGCAATCGCTTTGTTTTTTTGTCATCAGAAAACAAATATGCATAAAAGAACATATATGCACTTACAGGAGGTTTTTTATGTGCGGCATTATTGGCTATATTGGAAAAAACGTTGAATCTGTCATACTTGACGGCCTTGAACGTCTTGAATATCGCGGCTATGATTCGGCGGGGCTAGCGGTCTGTCGACAGGGCAATATTCAAAGTTTCAAGGCGGTAGGCGAGGTGTCCAAACTGAAAAGGACGGTAAAATTTTGTGATGACTTTGGCATCGGCATAGGCCACACACGGTGGGCGACTCATGGCGCAATTTCACTTGAAAACTGTCACCCACATTTTTCACAATCAGGAGACACCGCTTTGGTTCACAACGGCATCATTGAAAATTTTGAGGACATCAAAGCGCAGCTTTCTGGCATGCAATACTATGGGCAGACCGACAGCGAAGTCGCAGCAAAGCTCATTGGTGACAAACTCTCAATTTCAAGCCTGCGGAAAATGATAAAAAAGATTGCTGGTTCGTTCGCTTTTGCCGCAATTTCAAAGGGCGGCGACAGCATTTACTTTGCAAAGCAAAAAAGCCCTCTTTATATCGCGAAAAAAGATGATGGCGTCATGCTTGCAAGTGACCCTTCATGCTTTGCAGGTTTTTCAAACGAGTACATATCTCTTGATGACGGCGAATATGGCAGGGTGTCAATTTCAAACCTTACAATTTATGACAGCAACGATAAAATACTTCAAAAACAGCCACAAAAACTGGATTTCAAGTTTGTTGATGAAGAGAAAAAGGGCTATGCCCATTTCATGCTCAAAGAAATCTATCAAAGCCGCCTGACCCTTGAAAACATAATTGAAAAATATTCGGGCAGCCAAATGCAAGAAGTTTTGTCTCAAATAAAGTCTCTGAATTTTGACCGCATTTTCCTGATTGGTTGCGGCACGGCTTATCATGCAGCTCTCATTGGTCAATACTATCTTCGTCAAGCCTTTTGCATAGATATCTATGCGGCAGTCGCAAGCGAGCTGCAAAATGAGTGCCTGCCCATTGATGAATCCAGCCTGTGCATATTCATATCCCAAAGCGGCGAAACGGCCGACACTCTCGCTGCTCTTGAATATTGCCGCGAAAAGGGTGGCAAGATTGTTTCAATCACAAATACCATTTACAGCACCATGGCACAAAAGTCAGATTTCTGCCTGCCGCTGTGCGCTGGACAGGAAAAAGCAGTCGCTTCAACCAAGGCATATTTTGCTCAATGCCTCATTTTGTACATTTTTACTTTGTTTTTGCAAAGAAAAGACTATATTACCAGCTTAAAAACCTTTAAAAACCAAATTGACTATGGCGACGACTTCGCGCTTGGCGAAATTGCAGATTTTATTTCAAAATATCAAAAAGTTTTCTTTATTGGTCGTGGCGTAGACCTAATCACTGCCAAAGAGGCATCTTTGAAACTTAAAGAAATAACCTATATTTTTTCATCAGCTGAGTCAAGCGGCGAATTAAAGCATGGCGTGATAGCGCTTGTTGATGAAAATCTGCCAGTAATAGTGATTGCCACAGATGAACATCTTTTCAAAAAGACACTCAATAATGCACATGAAATAAAGTCGCGAGGTGGGAAATTGATATTGTTTACCACTTTGAATATTGACGATGATACTGCGGCATGTTTTGATAAGGTGATTAAAGCAAACAGCGCTCAGAAGCCGCTTTTGCCATTGCAAATCATTATACAGCTTCAAAAATTGGCATATTTTACAGCCGTCAAGCTTGGCAACAATCCCGATAAGCCACGCAATCTTGCCAAAAGCGTAACAGTGGAGTAAACTGTTACAAGGTTTAAATATCTTCTTTTTGCACAATCATTACAAAATTTGACTAAAAAACACCATTTTTTACCGCTTTTTAAGCTGTTAAATCAATTTATTTCACAATTTATATAACAAATAAAACGCACCATTTTTTGTGGTGCGTCTTTGTGGAGCAGGTAGCGGGAATCGGACCCGCGAATTGCGCTTGGGAAGCGCACATTTTACCACTAAATTATACCTGCATATTGATATTTTATGAGTAAATTTTACCATAATTTAATAAATTTTACAAATAAAATTTAAAAATGTTTGAAAAACTTGTGCGTTACGCTATACTATCAATAACATCAATAAGGAGGTGTTATGGATAAAATACTCAGAATTACAGGAAATGGCTGCGCCCTTTGCAAGCCTGACGCGGTAGTGATTTCAATCACAATAAAAAAGGGCAGCCCAGACTATTTGACGGCAATGCAAAATGCTGACAGTGCAGTGATGTCTCTAAAAGACAGCCTTGTTAAAGCCGGCGTTTTGGAAGAGACAATTTTTACCAAGGCGTTTGATGTTGCTGTCAAGAATAAGTACATCAAGCAAAACGATGAAAGCAAATATGTGTTTGACAAATATGAAGTTTTGCATCAGCTTGAAGTGACTATAGATTTTGACAAAGACCTTCTTTCAAAATGCCTTGTGGCAATCACAGACAGCCAGTCAGAGCCAGTCTTTGAAATCAATTTCACAGTAAAGGACCAGACGGCAGCAAAAGGGCAGGCTCTCAAAAATGCAGTGATTGATGCGCAAAGCCAGGCAGAAATCATCTCTTCGGCATCTGGCGTAAAGCTTGGTGAAATCGTTCGCATCGACCATAGTTTCAGCCAAATCAACATCGCAAGGCCAAAGGCTATTGAACTTGAGCGTTCGACTGTATATGACGGTGCTTTTAATACTATAAACGTTGATAATATTCAGTTTGAAGCAAATGTAACCATGGAGTGGGAAATTGACGATTAAAATTTCTTCATAAAAAGGCAAAAATCGATTGATATAATTTTTAAGATAATATATAATAAAAACAGGAGGGGGAAATGGCAAAAACAGGAAAAGATTATTTTGGACTTAGCAGAGTGCTCAGTATTATTCTTGCAATCATTCCAGTGACAGCCCTTATTTGCGGCTTCATCACAAGATTGACAGAAGGCAAGATTGTTGCAGCGCTGCTTCGTATTTTGCTGGGCTGGAATATCATCTGGATTGTTGACCTTGTAATGATGATCGTGAACGGCCGCATTTGGCGTTTGTTGAACGTTTAATCGATATGGTCAAACAAAAGTCGCCTTTTTGGGGCGGCTTTTTTCTATGCGCGGCGACTTTTGCGCTTTCTGACGGCCAAGTATTTTTGTCGCCGCAGTCATGCCGTTTCGCTCGAATAAGGTTGAAAATTTCAAATATATTCAAAAATTTCACCAAAAGGCCAATAAACATTTGACTAAAAGTCAAAAATGTATATAATTTAAATGGTAAATATGATTTCTCGGCGCAAATCATCTTGAAATTTTGCAAATATTGTGATATAATATTGCTCATAAGGTAAATTTCGATAAAAGGATGCAATATGAACAGCTTAATTTGTAATTGGTTTGATGATTGGGGCAGAGCAATCCGCGACGGCCTTGGACAAACATGGATGATTGTCCTGATTGTCGTCTTTGCAGGCATGACGCTTTATTTAATGCAAAATGTCTTACGCGCATCAATAAACAAGAAAAAGATTGTTTTCAAGTGGGGTCAATTATTTTTCATGATTGTATTTCTACTTTTCACAATTTGGTTCTGTTGCATAATATAAAAGGAGCAAAGCTATGTTTAATATTTCAACTCTTCTTGATGACCAACTTGTCGGCGATTTTTGGACAACCTTTTTGCCTATTTTCCGTTATGTGCTTTTTGGAATAATCATTGCTGCTGCCATTGTACTGACTATTACAACACTGATGCAGTCAAACGACTCCTCAAAAAGTCTTGACGCATTCACAGGCGCAACCCAAGAAAGCTATTATTCGCAAAACAAAGGCGCATCACGTGACAGCATATTGAAAAGAATATCAATCAGTATGGCTGTAATAATCTTCGTATGCATTATTTTGTTCTTCGTCAGCGAACTTATTGCAGGTGTGTAAGTGCAGGCGCTCAGTAAAATCAAAGAATTTCTTTCAAAAGATGGTTTATCCTTTCACAGGTTAGACAATCTTTTTTCTTTTTTATCAAGTACCTACGACATCCCTATTGATGAGGTCCGCGCCGACTTCAAAAAGCTTCAAAAAGACGGACAAATTTTTGAAGTGTCAAAGGGCAAGTTTATTCCTATTCCATCGAACGGCTACTACAAAGGCAGATTCATTGGCAACGCAAAGGGCTTTGGCTTTTGTGAAATCGACGACTCTGACAAAGAGGATATTTTTATTCCTGCCAACATGCAAAACGGCGCAATAGACGGCGACGGAGTCATCGTCAAAGTTCTTTCCCAATCGGACGAGGGCAGTGATGGCCAAATCGTATCAATTTACAAGCCACTTCCTCGTCTTGCCGGTGTTGTATGCAGAATTGGCGGCAACCTTTTTGTCGAGCCAGACAACAACCACATACCATTCAAACTGAAACTTATTAAAGGGGGCGTCAAAGCCGCTGAAAATGACAGGGTGGTCGTTAGCATTGTTCGCACCAAAAGCAGCTTCAATGCCATAGTCGAAGAAGTCCTTGGCAAAAGCGATGACATTAAAGCCTGCGAACTTGCCATCATTCGTGACCATCAACTTTACGAAACTTTTTCCTCAGAAGTGGTGTCCGCTGCGAAAAACATCTCGCAAGAGGTTTCGCCAGCTCAAAAAGCAGGCAGACTTGACCTGACCAATGAAACAATCTTTACCATCGACGGCCTTGACGCAAAAGACCTTGACGACGCAGTGTCTATCGAAAGAACCGATGAAGGCTATCTGCTTGGTGTGCATATTGCAGACGTAGGCGAGTATGTGCCGCAAGGCTCTGTTATTGACGAAGAAGCATTTTCGCGAGGCACAAGCGTATATTTCCCAACCTCAGTACTGCCAATGCTGCCAAAAGAGCTTTCAAATGGCATCTGCTCACTGAACGAAGGCGTTGAACGACTGACCCTTTCATGCATAATCCGTCTAGATAAAGACGGCAATGTAAAATCACACGAGCTTCGCGAAAGCGTAATCAAAAGCTGCGGACGGCTCAACTATACCGAAGTCAACAAGATTTTGTGCGACCAGCCTGCCGACGAAAAGACAACAAAAGTCAAAGAGCAGCTAAAAATAATGCACGAGCTTTCAAAAAAACTTCAACAAAAGCGCCTTGCTGCTGGGTCACTCGACTTTGAAATCCCAGAAGTTCAATTTGTTTTCAATGACAATGGCATAGCCATCGGCTTTGACAGACGAGAGCGCAATGATGCCCATCGCCTGATTGAGGACTTCATGGTGCTTGCTAACCAGGTGGTTGCCAAAGACTTCTGTGACCGTGAAATACCTTTTGTCTATCGTGTTCACGAGCCGCCGCGCAAAGAAAAAGTCATCAACATCAATGACTATTTGAAAGGTTTGGGCGTGAACCCGCCAGCACTGCCGCAAAACATTACACCAGAGTATTATCAGCAGATAATCCAGCTTGTCAGCAACAAGCCCTTCACTGAAACAGTGAACAAGGTGATTTTGCGCTCAATGCAAAAGGCTAGATATACAAACCAGTGCCTTGGACACTTCGGACTTGCTCTTAAATTTTACTGCCACTTCACATCGCCAATCAGGCGCTATCCCGACCTGACCATCCACAGAATAATCAAAGAGTTCATTCACTGCAATGGCAAGTTTGATGGAATTCGCCTTGCCGAACTTGACAACTTTACCTTTGAAGCAGGCGAGCAGGCGTCAATCACAGAAAAGAATGCCGATAAAGCCGAACGCGAAGTAGACGACTTGTGGAAGGCATATCTCATGCGCGACAAAGTTGGGCAGGAATTTGAAGGCGTCATTTCAAGCGTAACAAACTTTGGCGTGTTTGTGGAACTGCCAAATACGGTTGAGGGACTAATCAAGATTGAAGACCTGCCAGATGACGGCTTCCTGCTTTTTGAAAAGCAACTCAAACTGAAAGGCCAGCGCATGTCGTTCTCAGTTGGCGACAGAATAAAAGTGAAGCTGACAGCGGCAAATATCTATACGCGCGAAGTTGACTTTGCTGTTTGCGGG
>CAMLUY010000049.1 GCA_946487985.1 uncultured Clostridia bacterium | reverse complement strand
GACAATACGACAGGTACGTTTGTCCTCTACTTTGACATAATCAACTTTGTTGTGGACGGTACAACCCATGAATATATTGCCTCGGCGTCATGGACAAACTCGGCGGTTAGTGGTGTTTCATTCTCCATTGACGCAGGCAGTGAAAAGATTGAAAAAGGCACAGTCACGCCTGAAAATCTTACAGAGTCAACACCAATCAGTGGCAGTGTAGCGCTTGAAATTTTTGTGAACAATACAACAAACTTTGACCTTTCAAATATAACAATATCTTTCAGCCAATCAGTGAATCTTGATGAGACAGACTATGTGCTCAATGACGATGGCGGCATCACCATCAATGACTACACAGGCAGCGGTTCAAACATTGTAATACCAGACTCATACACTGTCGGCGGCATGACCTATCCGGTCACATCAGTGGGAGACATAACATTTTCAAATGATTCAAACATACAGACAGTGACATTGCCTGATACAATCACATCAATTGGCAGCAGCGCATTTAATACATGTTCAAATCTGACAACCATCAATTTGCCTGACGGGCTGACCGAAATTGGTGGCAGTGCTTTTGCAAACTGTACAAAGTTGACAGAAATCGTGCTGCCAGAAACATTGACTACAATAGGCAGCAACGCATTTTTCAATTGTACATCAATTTCGGGCACGCTAAACATACCAGCAAGCGTAACAAGCATCGGACAAGGCGGGCTTACGCTTCAAGGCCTGACCGAATTTATTGTTGATCCAGGCAATGATTATTTCACGGCATACAATGGTGTACTTTACAGTAAGGATATGACCCGCCTGCTTGCATATCCAACTAAAAAAGCGACCACAAATTTTGTCGTGCCAGACACTGTTCTGACAATTGACAACTACGCTTTTCGAGGCAGTACAGCTTTGCGCGGTACGCTGACACTTTCGCCAAACCTGACAACGATTGGATCTGGTGTGTTTTCCAACAGCTATAATTTGACTGGTGAATTGACAATTCCAGCAAGCACGGCAAGCATAAAAGAGGGAACATTTGCAGGTTGCAGATTTACTGCATTCGTTGTTGATGAGGGCAATCCAAACTACACCGCTGTTGATGGCGTGTGGTACGATAAGGACGTCACAAAGTTGTTGCAATACCCAGCCGGCAAAACTCAGGAAAACTTCGTCGTGCCGTCAACGGTAGTCGAAATAAGCGACAGTGCAATACAGGGCTGCGTAAATTTGACAGGAACGATCACCCTTCCATCGAACTTGCAAACAATTGGCACGGGGGCTATCAACAACTGCACAAACTTGACCGGCGGGCTTGTGATTCCGCAAACAGTCACAGACATCGGTACACATCCATTTTACGGCAGCACGTTTACATCTTTCAGCATTGACAATGATTACTACACCACACTTGGCGGCGTATTGTATGATGCTGATATGACCACGCTTGTGCAATATCCAACAGGAAAACCCGATACAAGCTTTACAGTGCCGAGCAGTGTTGTGACTATTGATAGTTATACGTTTAGAGGTAACAAATCTTTAAATGAAATTACCATTCCGTCAAGCGTAACCAGCATTGGTGAGAATGCGTACAGTGGTTGCAGCAACCTTGTCACAGTGACCATTGACAGTCAGGCAGTTGCGGCCATGCTTTCAAGCATCAACTCAGCTAGCTACCTTGTACGATATGCAACAACTGTGTACGTGTCAGAAAGCGCGGCCGGGGCACTGCCTGAGGAGTTCAGCACAATTTTTGTTGAAACAACATCAGATAAAACAGGATACAAAAAATATAGCGCATTGTAGCATTTCAAAATAAACAATATTTTTACAATAAAAGGCCTTCGTCGATTGTGCAAGGTTTCATTTGAAATCAAGCCAATTAAAAGAAGGCTTTTTTTGACTTTATTTTTAAATGTTTGTGCAAGTGTATTTTTGTGCTGCCTTTTTTGCAGGTTTTGTCGTTGTTTGCTTGATTTTTGAGCGAAGTATGTCTATAATTGAAATAATAAAGGAGCTACAATGGACAAATCATATTCACCAGAACTTTTTGAACCACAAATTTATCAGACATGGCTGAAAGGAGGCTATTTTACAAACAAGCCTGACAGCAGGCAAAGCTACAGCATTGTCATGCCGCCGCTGAACGTTACAGGCAAGGCGCACATCGGTCACGCTCTTGACAATACAATTCAGGACATCCTCATTCGTACCAGACGCATGCAGGGGTTGAACGCGCTTTGGCTGCCAGGCACAGACCATGCCGCCATTGCCACAGAGCAGGTGCTTGTGAAAGACCTCAAACGCAACGGACTGTCAAAAGAGTCGGTGGGTCGAGAGGAGTTCTTGCGCCGCGGCTGGGAGTGGTATGATAAATACACCCATGTCATTTGCGACCAACTGAAAAAGCTTGGCATTTCTTGCGATTGGTCAAGGCTGGCCTTTACCATGGACGATGTTCGCTCACGTGCTGTGCGACATGTTTTTTGCAAGTACTACGATGAGGGCTTGATTTACAAGGGCAAGCGCGTTGTCAACTATTGCCCAAGCTGCCGCACTACAATTTCTGACAATGAAAACGTACACATCGACCAGAACACCTTTCTTTGGTACATCAGATATCCTTTTGCTGATGGCAGCGGCGAGGTGGTTGTTGCAACAACTCGTCCTGAGACCATCTTTGGCGATACCGCTGTTGCTGTCAACCCAAATGATAAAAGGTTTGCAGGTCAAATTGGTAAAGACTTGATTTTGCCGCTTGTAGGCAAAAAAATCAAGCTTATTGGCGATGAATACTGCGAAATGGGCTTTGGTACTGGCGCTGTAAAAATCACGCCTGCGCATGACCCTAATGACTATGAAGTCGGGCTGCGCCACAACCTTGAAGTGGTAAATTGTATTGGTGATGATGGGCTCTTGACCGAGGCGGCAGGGCAGTTTGCAGGCATTGACCGCATTGAAGCACGCCCAATGATTGAAAAGGCGCTTGCTGATGGCGGATATCTGGTAAAAAAGGAAAAATATAAAAACCAGGTGGGCACATGCGAGCGCTGCGGCTCTTTCACTGAGCCTAGGATTTCAACTCAGTGGTTTGTCCGCATGAAGGAGCTTGCTGCCCCTGCAATAGACGCTGTCAAAACGGGCAAAGTCAAATTCCACCCAAAAAGATATGAAAAAACCTATCTCAACTGGCTTGAAAACATTCAAGACTGGTGCATCAGCCGCCAGATTTGGCTTGGCCACCGCATTCCAGTGTACACATGTGAGCACGGACATACTTTTGCAAGTGAAGACCAGCCAAAAGCCTGCCCACAATGCGGCAGCACATCGCTCACTCAGGATAATGACGTGCTTGATACATGGTTCAGCTCAGCACTTTGGCCATTCACAACGCTTGGCTACCCTGAGATGACAGAGGATTTGAAATACTACTATCCAACCTCAGTGCTTGTCACAGGCTATGACATCATTACCTTCTGGGTATCAAAGATGGTGTTCTCTGGCATCAAGTTTATGGGGGACGTGCCATTCAAGGACGTAGTCATTCACGGCCTGGTACGCGATATACATGGCGTCAAAATGTCAAAGCACCTCGGTAACGGCGTTGACCCTATTGATATGATTGAAAAATATGGCGCGGACGCACTCAGACTCAGCCTTGTCAATGGTATGAGCATGGGTACTGACATTAAGTATGGCGAGGAAAAGGCAAAAGAGGCAAAAATCTTTTTGAATAAGCTTTACAATGCTGGCAAGTTTGTTACACAAAACCTGAAAGACATAAAAATCATGCCGCTTTCAAGCCTTGAACTTGAAGATAAAGACAAGTTCATTTTGAGCGAGCTTGACAAGTTGATAAAGTCGGTGAACAAAAATATAGACAAGTACGCTCTTGGCGTTGCAACAAGCAGCTTGATTGAGTTCACAGTTACCAAGTTCTGCGACTGGTACATCGAGCTTTGCAAAGTTGACCTTTCCCGCAATGACAAGCGCAAGACGGTCGCGCAAAACGTGCTTTTGTATACCTTTGAAAAACTGCTTCAACTTTTCCATCCGTTTGTGCCATTCATTACCGAGCTGATTTATCAGGAGCTGCCAGACCATCAGCAGACAATCATGAGCACGGCTTTCCCAAAGAAAGTTGATGTGAAAAACCTTTCAAACAACTTTGGCGAAATCATTGAAATCATCAAGACCATCAGAAATGCTCGCAGCAACTACAATGTACCAGACAACAAGCGCACTTCCATTTTCTTTATTGTTGACGGTGACGATCGAATGCTGAGAGAAAACCTTGATGAAGTTGCAAAACTTGCATACGGCACAAAGGCAGAAATAATCGCGCATGAGCCGACAGAAAAATGTGCAAAATTAATTTGCGGCAAAGTTAAAATCTTTTTGCCGATGGGCGAGCTTGTCGACCATGAGAAGGAGCTTGAACGCATCAACAACGACATTGAAAGCTTGAAGTTTGAAATCGCGCGCTCTCAAAAAATGCTTTCAAACCCAGGCTTTGTCGGCAAAGCGCCTGCTCAGCTTGTTGAAGCCGAAAAAATCAAGCTTGAAAAAAACACACAGGCGCTTTCGCGCTTGCAATCAGAGCTGTCAAAGTTTTAAAAAACAAGTTAAATGGTGAAAAATGAAAAGTAAATGGATAAAGTTTAGCGCCCTTTCACGACAAGATAAAATTTTCAGGGCAGTCAATTTGGCAATAACGGCAGCTCAATTTGCTGCCTGCATTGCCTTGGCTGTGTATTATATCACTATTGACGACCCTGACAATCGCGTATTTTCTTCATTCGGCATTGCGGCTGTGACAGTCTTGCCGTTGATTGGTGAGCTGATTTTTAGGCGACGCTTGAACAACCTCATTTATTTCGCAATTCAGCTTTACTGCCTGCTTGCCGGCTTTGTCGGCAGCGTGCTGAACGTATACTACCTTGTCAGCTGGTATGACATTTTTATTCATACGCTTGCTGGATATATCTTTTCCGTTGCTGGAATTTTCATTGTTGCAAGGCTTGAAAACTACTCAAAACTCAGCAAATGGACGGTCCTAGTATTTTGTTTTTGTTTCACCATGATGTGTGAGCTGGTGTGGGAGCTTGCTGAATGGACGGCCGACCTCTTTTTCAATCAGACCGCGCAAGGCCTGCCATTGCCAGGGCAGGATGCACCGCTTGTAACCGATACCATGATTGACATTTTTTGCAACTTTATTGGCGGACTGGTCTTTGCGATTCAATTCATTATTGGCAAATGCACAAAATGCTCACTAGGCATCAAATTCTATGAAAAGCACTTGGCAACAAAGGCTTTTGAAAGTCAACCGGCTGTTGAAAATGATGGTGCGTTTGCAATATCTGACCGATCCAATCAAACCCCACCGAAAAGTGAGGATAAATAAAATTTAATACGAAAATCGCAGCTTGTGACATACAACACAAGTTGCGATTTTAATCAGCACAATTCAAGAAAATTAACAACAAAAAATCTTCTACATTGATAGTAGAAGATTTTTTGTGTATGAAAAAAAACTTATTGCTTTTCAAAATAGCCATAACCGTAGCATTTTGGGCCTACGTGAGAACCAACGACATAGCCGATTTCGCTTTCAACAATTTCCTGGTTTTCAGAAAGCAACGGCTTGATTTTGTTTTTTAAACGTTCTGCGTTTTCAGGCGTATCTGAATGGACAACATAAAGCGGGTGGTTGCTGTCAACATTTTTCATTTTGTCGATGATGAAGTTGTCAGCTTTAATAGTGCCCATACATTTTGCGATATTCAATATTTTTCCATCTTGTACGGCAATGATTGGCTTGACGTTCAGCATTTTGCCCAGCACTGCGCTTGCCCCAGAAAGACGCCCACTGCTTCGAAGATATTTCAGGTCATCGACAACTGCAAAAATTCGCATGCTGTCACGCAGTCTGTAAAATTCGCGCTTGATTTTTTCAATATCTTGCTCTTTTTCAATAAATTTGCAAAGTTCGCAGATTATTGCGCCCTGTCCAACGGTTGCTGATGCGCTTTCTTCAATGAAAATGTTTTTCATTCCAAGATTGTCAGCGGCCATTTGCACCTGCAATTTTGTAGGGCTCAGCTCCATAGAAATCAATATAGCAATCACGAAAACGTCGTCTTTATTTGCGTAATCCTTCAAAAAATTCTCGAATTTATATGCGTTCGGCATTGACGTCTTTGGTATTATATCGCTTTGTTCAACCTTTTTGTAAAATTCACGAGTTTCAAGACCTTCGGGATACAGTTCCTCGCCAAATCGCACCTCAATAGGAATAATGGTGATGTCAAATTTGTCTTTATACGCGTCAGGAATATCACACGCGGCATCTGCAACAATTTTAAATTTCATTTTTCCTCCAATATAGTTTCATTTTATCATATTCATATTGATAATGTAAAGCAAAATAAAAACTATTTTGGTCTGCTTTTTAAAGCTTTTCTTGACTGAAAGTTATGCTCGATTTGTTGCCAGAACGTATTTTCGACAAAAAAAGATATTATTTTTTGGCACAAACGCTTGATTTTTAGTTTTGGTTACACTATAATTAAGGCATAAAAGAACGCGATGTTCTTTTATAATTGCAAAAGGAGGCATGGTGAAGATAATCGACGAGCGCAAAGCTGAATGTATGCTTGAATTTGTGCGCATGTATCAGATTAACAACGGCAAGAGCCCAAGTTACAGGACACTGCAACAGCAGTTTAAGCTGTCCAGCCTTTCGGTGGTGAAAAGGTACATTGACCTTTTGGCGGACCGAAAATTCATCAAAAAAGACAGCAGCGGTGCGATTGACCTTTCATACAATGTGAATTTCAGCCAAACGATTACAGCCCCAGTCGTCGGCGAAGTTCGTTGCGGAGAGCCTATTTTTGCACAAGACAACATTGAAGCGGTGTATCGCCTGCCAACAGAAATTTTTGGCAATGGCGAAATCTTCCTGTTGCATGCCCAAGGTGACAGCATGGAAGATGCGGGCATACGCTCGGGTGATCTGCTTGTAATCAAAAAATGTGACACAGCGGAAAACGGAGATATTGTCGTCGCACTGCTTGATGATGGTGCAACAGTAAAGCGTTTTTACAAAAAAAATACGCATGTTGTTTTGCACCCAGAAAATGAAAAATACAACGACATAATCGCAAAAGATGTAGCGATACTTGGCATTGTGCAGCAATGTATTCACAAATTTTAAAGGAGGCGACCTGGTGAAGACAAAATTGTTTTGCCCGCATTGCGGAAGATGCCTTGGGGAGTGTTTTGGCTCTGACGATAGCAGTGAATGCAGAGTTCTTGTCAATCGGCCGGCTCACCCAAAAAAGAGGTATTTTCTGCACAATATGAAATGTTTAAAGTGTAAAAACGAAGTCTTTATCGTGATGGACTTTAAAGATTTAAATTGAAAAGA
>CAMLUY010000048.1 GCA_946487985.1 uncultured Clostridia bacterium | reverse complement strand
CAGAAAATATAAGTGGCAGGTCAAGAAAGAGCTCCTTGCCGAAGAAAGCGCGGTATTTAAGCAAAATCAAATCGACCGCTTTCGAGCTGAGCGCGCAAAACGACGAAAAAGCAAACAAAAGAACAATAAACTGCGAGATTTTATTTAAATTATGTTGTCATGCCAACAATAAAGAATATTTCTTTGCATTTTGACCAAAAATAACAATATGAAAATCAACAAGGCAAATTTTGGTTGGATTTTTACCTGCGTTGTGCTAGTCATACTTCTTGGCATAGCGCTTTATTTGGGCGCTTCTGGCTGGTTTTTTAAATATGAAAATACCTATACCACAGACCTTGTATTAGGGAAAACTGTAACTACAACAATAGAAAAAAATCAGTCAACTGCTGTATCCATGACGTTTGACGGCTCGTATATACCTGGTGAAAGGCTCCCTCAAATAATTGGCATCAAGAATGCAGAAACTGAGGAAGGCGTCTATCTTCGCGCAAAGGCATACGTTTACACTGGCGACAATGTCGTAATTGGCATGGACATTGTTCAGACGATAAACTGGACGCTCAACCCCGATGATGGATATTACTACTACAATGGCGTGTTGCCTGCAAATGCAGACACTTCCCTTTGTTCACACGTAATTGTGTCAGATGATAATGTCTTTTCTGGCCACAAAAAGTACATTTTGACAATTTGCTTTGAATCTTTATCAGAAAACCAATCGCCAACGGATATTTGGGGTTACAATCCTTCCCAAAACGTTTGACAATAATTGATAATTTGTTTATTATAATTTTAATAGAACGCAAATGAAAAAGGAGAGTGATATGGACAACAACATTCCGCCACGTCGACCTATTCCACCACGACCACCGATGCGCCCACCGGTTCGTCCGCCTGTGCGACCAGTGCGACCGCCAGTACGTCCGCAGTTTCAAAATCAAGAGCAAACTGCCGCTAGTGACATGCCTCAAAACAATTTGAAGGCTGATGGGCAGCCAACGGCAGTCACAGAGACAAAACTAATTTCGCCAACCATGACCGTTGCAGCAAATCATATACCACAGCAGCCTCAGCCGCAAGCAACTGCTTCGCAGCCGGCTCAGTCGCAGGAGTCGCAAAATCTGCAAAACACTTCTGAACAAAAATCAATACAACAGGCAAGCCAACCAGCGACACAAGCAGAGCAGTTGCAAGCGCAGCCTGCTCAAATCAAAGAAAAAAAAGATATTCACCCGCAACAAAAATCTTTGAATAAAACAGATAAAAAACAGCAAAAACTAAAAGAAAAACAACAAAGAAAGCTTGCTGAAAAACAGAAAAAACTTGCCCAAAAACAGAATAAAGAAAAGGCCAAACAGAACGGAGAAGTCAAAAAGCCTAAAAATGTTGCTACAATACTAATGAGTTTGGGTGGTGGACTGTGCCTTTTGGGTGGAATCATTTGCATGTGCTTGATTTTTTTGCTTTGACATTTTTTTATTAAAAAACTCTCAACAAACGATTATATTTATTTAAAAATCTGCCAATCATCTTACCATGAACATGGTAAAAAGAATGATTGGCTTTTTTGTTGTTGCCGCTCTTATGCTTGGATTTGCAGCTGAAAAACAAGACAGTTTTATCCCAATTCAGGGCTTTACAAAAATGGTGCTTGTGACAGAAAATCCGCTTGATGACAATTTGAATTTCATCAAAAATGGCAATGACTACTATTATCTATTTGAAAACGTGCCAGATGCAATCAATCTTGCAGACGCAAAAGGCTTGGTGTTTTACTACCATTCAAGCTTCGACCTTGACTACTTCAAGAAACAGATGTCTTATCTCACTCGCGGGGGCGATGTAGGCGGTTATGAGTGTTACTATGGCTACAATGCTTCGTACGGCGATTTCAGACTGGTTGACGGCAGAAAAATTAATGCCCAGCTTGTTTTCAATGGTGAGGAGTGGCTTCTTGGCTATCCGCTGATATTGACAGGCTACTAAAAAATATGTCGAATGCCAAAATGAAAAACAAAATTCAATGTATATATGGTATAAACGCTGGCAATAAACCTGTTAGGAGGTAAAAATGGAAATAGGAAAGAAAAATGCTTTTGTTGATTTCATCAAAAAGTATGGGGTGTACCTTGCGGTTGGTATAGTGGTGTTTGCAGTGGCGCTTACATTTACACTTCTCGCGACGCTCAATGGCAGTGTAATGACAGAAGGACCAAACTTGAACTTCACACTTCCAATGGAAAACGCAACAGTCATCAAAGATTTTTCAGACACCGAACTTCAAGAGAATACAACTCTCAATCAGTGGGAAGCTCACCTTGCTGTCGATCTCGCGTCTGAAAGTACTGACGTTTTCGCTGTACTTGATGGAACAGTTGCCAGTGTGGAGTATGATATCCTTACAGGCAATACAATCACAATCGAGCATGAAGGCGGATTTGTATCCGTTTACTCATCACTCGCTGACCAGCCGACAGTGCAAAAAGGCGACAAGGTTTCAGCAGGCGACAAGATTGGCTCAGCAAGCGAAAGCGCAACTGGCGAGCTTGACCTTGGCTCACATCTGCATTTCACACTCATGCTCAACAATGACTATGTTGACCCTAATGACTACCTGAATTTGCAATCTAAATAAGTTAAAAATGCGATAGATTAAAATTTATCGCATTTTTATTTACATATTTTGTTATTTATGATATAATGCGCTTGGAGGTAGAAAATGAACACTATTGATAAGGTGAAAAAGATAATAGCAGATCAATTATGTATTTCAACCGATGACATTTCAGATCAAGCCAATGTTATTGAAGACCTTGGTGCAGACTCACTTGACATTGTTGAACTTTTGATGTCATTTGAAGACGAGTTTCACGTTTCAATTCCAGACGAGAAGCTTGAAGAGCTGAAAACAATTCCACAAATAGTAAAAGTCATCGACGAATATACTAAAAAATAATCATTGATGTAAATATATTTCAAGCAGCCATAGACGCTGCTTGTTTTTATTTTGCCTTTTATTATTTGCAATAAAACGCGCTTGCAGAGTGCTTTTGTCAGAAAAACCGACAAGAATTTCGAAATAAAACATGTTTGTCAAATTTTGACATAAACTTTCATTTTTCAACATAATTCTATTTATGTGGAGGAATAAATGAAAGAAGACCTTTTTAATCGAATCATGTGCGTAGCAAACCACATCAACACCACGCATGATACAATCAGAAAAACAGCCGCAATTTATGGGTACAGCAAAAGCACCATACACCATGATGTTTCAATCAAGTTGAAACTTCTTGACGATAATCTTTATCAGCAAACAAAGAAAATCCTTGACGAAAACTTTTCAGAAAAGCATATTCGTGGGGGTGAAGCCACCAAGAAAAAATACCTTGAAGAGGCCGAGCGCATTTAAAAGAAAAATCCACCGTCGTTGGTGGATTTTTTAAATTTTGTTGTTTGAGTAGAAAATATTTCGTATTTTTTCAGAAATGATAGACCTGACTCGCTCTCGTCCTGCTCCAAGAAATTTTCTTAAATCAAATTCATTTTTATTTTCAGAGAGCACTCGCCGCGTTTCAGCTGTCATTGCAAGCCGAATGTCGGTGTCCGTGTTGATTTTTACAACATTGTGTTCTCGAACGGCTTTTTGCAGCAGCTCCTCTGGTATCCCAGACGCCTCGATGAGCTCTCCTCCGTACCTGTTAAAGTCGGCAACAAGCTCATCACAAACATTGCTTGCGCCATGCAATACAAGCGGAGTTTTCGGCAAAAGCGCTTCAATTTTTTCAAGTATGTCAAACCTCAACGTTTTTTCTCCGCTGTACTTGTACGCGCCATGACTTGTGCCTATCGCGACAGCAAGCATATCAACATTGGTCCTTTCAACAAAGATTTTTGCTTTTTCAGGGTCGGTGTAGTGGTGCTCTGCTGCCTCCACATTGTCTTCAATGCCTTTGATTTGTCCAAGCTCGCCCTCGACAAGCACGCCTTTATTGTGTGCTGCTTTGCAAACTTCGGCTGTCAGTTTGATATTTTCTTCAAAAGGAAGCGCACTGTTATCAATCATAACACTGTCAAAGCCCATATTAATCGCTTTTTTGCAAATTTCCAGGCTTTTGCCATGGTCTAAGTGCAGAAAAAGCTGAGGGTGAACTTTTTTTGCAGCTGCCGCGAGCGCCAACGTATACTCATCGCCCATGTACGCAAGAGCTCCTTCGCTTACAGAAATGATGGCAGGGGATCGCTCATCTTTGCAAGCTTCTACAATTCCCTGTAATGACTCCATATTATTAAAGTTCATTGCACCAAGCGCAAACTTTTCATTGACAGCTCGCTCAATATACTCTTTCAACGACACCATATTTACCTCTTTGATGCATTTTAACACATTTTTCATTTTTCACAAACATATTGTTATCATAGAGGTGAAATTATGAAAAAATATTTTGCTTTTATTTTTGCTCTGCTTTGTCCGGTACTTATGCTAGTTGGCTGCAAGAAGTACAACAGCGTTACAGATAATGTCAGCGAAATTACCACTATTTATTATCGTGGCTTTGATGAAGCAAGCCAGGCAGTTGGCTCAATCAGTGTAGGGCGGCGTGAAACCCCATACAAAATTGACGGCAAACACAACAAAATGACTGACTTTTCACTTATTGATGTCAATTTCAACAATGACATGAACGTCGACGAAATTCAAGCATCGATTTTTATCAATGGCGTTGAAGAATCGCTCACAATGTATTTTAATCCAATGAACCATCATTACATGGCCGACCTTGGCTATTCACTTTCAAATGGCGACCAAATCAGTCTTCAATATCAAGGCTTTAATATAGCCTTTGCCGACATAACCAGCACTTTCGCAGTCGACAGCAGCCAGGCGATCTCCATTGCCGTTGGTCATCTTGAAAATGATTTAAAAAGTTTTTACCAAAACAACCAGTTCAAAGGGGAGTGCTATCTGAAAATTCTGACAATGCAGGACGATGAAAGTGGCAATCTGTTTTGGTATTTCAGCGCGGTTTCACAGGACGGCGATAAGCTTGATATTGTCATTTCAACAGCAGATGGCTCGGTTATTATAGGTTAAAACCAAGATTTTAGATAAAAAATTTTGACAAACACAATAATTTTGATATAATCAAAGCATGAAAACCACATCAACACAAAAAAATCAAGAGAATGCTATAGTTGTCATTGTTTGCTCGAAAAAAGGCGACGCGCTGCAACGAAAGAAAGACGAAACCGTCAGACTCGCATACTCAGCAGGACTCAATGTAGTGCATGACTTTTATCAAATCATCAAAGATTTCAATAAAGCTACCGTTCTTGGCAGCGGCAAAGTCGAAGAAATAAAAAAATACATTGAAACTTGTGAGGAAGTTATTGATATCGTCATTGTTGACTATCCATTAAGCGGTTCACAAATGAAAAATCTTTCTGACATGCTTGGCGTACGAGTTCTCGATCGCGTAGGCCTTATTATAGACATCTTTGCAAAAGGTGCGCAGTCGCGCGAAGCAAAACTTCAAATCAAACTTGCCCAAGACAGATACATCTTGCCACGCCTTTCACAGCTGCAAGGCACAAGCGGGCGGTTTGGCAGCGGAGGAGTTGGTATGCGCGGCCCAGGCGAAACAAAACTCGAATTGAACCGACGTGTCCTTGAAAAAGAAATATCCTCTCTGCAAGAGCAAATTGACAAAATAAAATCACAAAGGCAGGTTTCCAGACGTGAAAGACTTTCTTCAAACTTGCCTAAAATAGCTCTTGTTGGCTACACCAATGCAGGCAAATCAAGCCTTCTAAATTGCCTTGTCAAAGAGAGTATTTATGCCGATGACAAATATTTCGCAACGCTTGACACTACCTCACGTAAGCTATATCTCTCAGATGGCAAATATGCAATTCTTACCGACACTGTTGGCTTTATCAGCGACTTGCCGCATCAGCTTGTAGATGCCTTTTCGTCAACACTTGAAGAAGCCGCTGATGCAGACCTCATTCTTCATGTAGTGGACGTTTCACTTGATAGCATTGAAAACGGCATGAAAGAATATCAGGCAAACATGAAAGTTACCAATGAACTGCTTGACAGCCTTGGCGCAACCAAAAACCGCATAGTGGTGTACAACAAAGCAGATATGCTCAAAAAACCAATGCTGATTGGCGAAAAGGAAGTTCTTGTGTCAACAAAGAATAAAACTGGCTTGCCAGTCCTTCTTGCTATGATAGAGAAAGCAATTTACAATGAATAAGTCAATCCATAAAAAAAGCAGGCTCTCAAACGGTCTGCTTTTTTCTTATTTGTTGTTTTTTAATTGCTCATATACTTCATTGAGCTTTTTTACCAAGAAATCGACATCAACCTCATGAACTTCGGCGGCCTCTGCAACCGTTTCATCTATTCCCAGGTGACAAAAAATACAATGCATGCCAAAGCCCATAAATACATCGCCAAGCCTTTCGTCAAGCTGCAAAACTTCATCAATAGTCATATTTTTTGTTATCATCTTTTCTTTTTTCATGGCATTATTATATCACAAAAAAAATATTTGTCAAATTAATTATTTTAAAAATATAAAAAATATTGCGAAAAATCAATAAAAATGCATTAAAAATAATTATTTTATCCTTTTCTCATAAATTAATTTTTAATGTATACATTATACTATGGAAAAATTAAACAGTTATATTTCAAAAAAAGTTATTTCGCTCGACAGCGGTTCGCTCATAGGATTTGTCCTTGATATGGTTTTTGATGAAAGCCTTTCTTTGCTTCAAGGTTTTGTTATTGTAGATGACGAAAGTGAAAAGACATTCTTTTTGCCATTAAAAAAAGTTCGCGCAGTCAGCGAAGACGCAATGATAATAGGCGGCGCCAATGAACTTGAATTTTTCGGCAATGAAAAAACTTTCAATCCTGTTGGCAAAGAAGTCATCGACAAAACAGGACTTTCTCTTGGAAAAGTGACTGAAATTGAGTTGCAGGGCAGTAAAATTAAGAAAATAGTCACAAATAAATGTGAATTTTTGCAAAGGTATGTTCAGGCAGTTGGCAATGAATATATTATTTTTGGCAACAAAAAGCAGAAAAAATCTGCCCCATCTTTTAAATCTCAACTTCCAAGCTCAGCGCTTCCTATTGTAAGCATTGACAACTCCAAAAACAAAAATCAAATACAGGAAAGGCCATACAGAATACTTGCTAATCAAAACAAACTCATCGGCAGAGTAATGACAGCGGATTTATTTGGCCAAAATAATGAAATAATTGCAAGAAAAAATGATGAAATAAATCAAAAAATAATAAATAGAGCAAAATTTCACAACAAATTAAGCCTATTGATATTTTTTAGCAAATAATTAGCAAATAAAATATTTTTTTAAACAAAAATTAAATTAAAAAATTCAGATAAAAATCAAATAACCAAAAATTATTTTGATTTTTATTTTTTTATTTATTTGGGGTTGATTTAAATACATG
>CAMLUY010000047.1 GCA_946487985.1 uncultured Clostridia bacterium | reverse complement strand
AACCCGCGACATTTGCCTTGGCAAGGCAACGCTCTACCACTGAGCCACTCCCGCATTAACTTGTGCCTTATTATTATGTATGCGGCAAGTCAAGGTTTGCTCTATCAATATACCAAATTTTTTTGAAAAAATCAACTGTTTTTAATAAAAATTTCAAAAAATTTATAAAATTGTAAACTTTTTTGTGATTTAGCATATAAAGTAGTCAATTCGAAAAGTGAATTATACTTTATTATTTGACTTTTTAATATTGTTGAGATATAATAATGTGCATATTAAAAGACTTAATATATTCAAAAGGAAGAGAAAAATGGCTATTGTAAAAAACGAGAAAATTACATCGCGCGATGTTGACTTTGCGCAGTGGTATACAGACATTGTCAAGCAGGCGCATCTTGCCTATTATACATCGGTAAAAGGCTGCATGGTTGTTGAACCATACGCTTTTGCTATTTGGGAAAACATTAAAAACGTTCTTGACAAAATGTTTAAAGAAAGTGGGCATGAGAACTTGTATATGCCTATGTTTATACCTGAAAGCCTGCTGAACAAAGAAGCTGAGCATGTTGAGGGATTCGCGCCAGAAGTTGCTTGGGTAACTCACGGCGGCAAGAACAAGCTTGAAGAACGATTGTGCGTGCGACCTACATCTGAAACATTGTTTTGCGACTACTACTCAAACATAGTCAAATCATACAGAGATTTGCCAAAATTGTATAATCAGTGGTGCAGCGTTGTTCGTTGGGAGAAAACCACCCGTCCATTTTTAAGAACTCGTGAATTTTTATGGCAAGAAGGTCACACAGTGCATGAAACGGCAAAAGAAGCAGAAGAAGAGACCTTCAAGATGATGAATGTATACAAAAAGCTTTTTGAAGAATATTTGGCAATACCTGTAATTACTGGCAAGAAAACCGAAAAGGAAAAGTTTGCGGGAGCTGAATACACCCTTTCGCTTGAAGCAATGATGTACGACGGTGTGTCATTGCAATCTGCGACTTCACACTATTTTGGTCAAAAATTTTCTGTGCCATTTGATATGAAGTTTGTTGACAGAAACAACAAGTGGCAATATGTATATCAGACATCATGGGGTTGCAGCACGCGAATTATTGGTTCGCTTATCATGGTTCATGGTGATGACAATGGGCTTGTACTGCCACCAAAAATTGCGCCTAAACAAGTGGTTGTAATCTCAATCAGAAATGATGAGAAGGTGCTGAGTGCTGTTCAAAGCATCAGTAAGGCGTTATCTGATAAGGGCTTGCGAGTTTGCACCGATACATCAGACAAGTCGGCGGGATTTAAATTCGCTGAATACGAAATGAAGGGGCTGCCAGTAAGAATTGAGATAGGTCCACGCGATATTGAGAACAAGCAAGTAGTTCTTGTTCGCCGTGATAATGGACAAAAATACACTGTAAGCATTGATGAAGTCGATAACAAAGTTTGCGAGCTTCTTGAAGACATACAACATTGCATGTATGAAAAAGCGTTGAAGCACACGCAAGAGCGGACATATACCTGCACTACTCTTGACGAAGTAAAGAATATCATGTACAGCAAGCCAGGGTTCATCAAGGCTATGTGGTGCGGCGACCCAGAGTGCGAATTGAAGATGAAAGAAATCAGAGGCATGAAATCAAGGTGCATACCTTTTGAAGAGGAGCATATCTCTGACCACTGTATTGTTTGCGGCAAAAAAGCAAAACATATGTTGTACTGGGGAATCCAGTATTAAAATAATTGAACAAAAAACCAAGCTATTTTGGGGCGTACTCAAAAGCTTGGTTTTTTATTGATTTAATTTATTGAAAACTTGATCTTGAATTGCAGCAGATGTAAATTACCTGATAGTTTTTTGCAAGCTGTCCTACCACCTCTTTTGCGCAGGCAAGCATATGATCATCCAGGTTTACAAAGGTGTCGTCAAGAAGAATGAATGGCTTGCATGAGGTATAAATCCTGCTGATAAGGCTTATTCTTTGGCAAAATGAGATTATATCTTGATAGCCATATGACGAGAACTCGTATTCCTTTGAGCCTAAGTCTGTCTGCTCTTTGACTTTCCATTGGTTGTCAATCAAGAACCTGTTGCCGTCTACGCCGAACTTACCAATGATATCGGTAAACTCTTTGTTGATGAAGCTGACATATCTTGACGACACATTGTCTTTCGCCGTAGTCAAGTAAGAAATTGTTTTATCAAGAAGTAGCAGTTTGTGATTTAAATCTTTTTCAAGCGCAAGGCTTGTATCGCGTAGTGATTGATATCTTTCAATCTCGTCAAGGACTCTGTCAAGATTTGTGCGGTTGGTTTTTATTTCATTTTCTGTTGTGATAATCGATATTTCGCAGTCTGATTGGCTGTCTTTTGCATTCTCCAAGCTGGTCCTGTCTGGCTGCGAGTTTTTGCTTTCATTTTGCATATTTTTTAAAATTTCAAGTTTGGCTTCAAGCTCTTTGATGACTTGTTGGCTTTTTTGAACAAGCGTTTCAAAGGAATTATCATTTGATTGATGATGTTGTTTTTTCTTGACCTTGATAACTGCTATTACAGCGATGGTTGCAAAAATCACCAGAAAACATGATATAATTATGAAAGTGAGTAGTGAGATGGATTTTGTTGCAAACAGAATTGCCAAAATCACAATTAGGGCTGCGCAAATCGATATTGTCGCATAGATAAATTTATTTGGCGAACCTGCCCTTTCAAGATTTTGCAGATTTGAAATCGCTTGCTTTTGCAATTCTGACTGTTTGAGATATTGTTGAGATATATCTTGGCTGATTTGTGATATTTGCTTTTCAATTTCCTGATTTTTTTCAAAATTTTGAAAGGCAATCTTGTACTTTTCTCGTTCAATTTCGGTTTGTTTTGAAAGTATTTCTTGTTGCTGTTGAAGATTCAGTAATTTATCCTGACAGTCAGATATTTGGTTTTCAAGCTGCGCCGATTGATTTTTGAGGTCATTGCAGGTTAAACGCAATTTTTCTGTTTCGGCCTTATCTGGAAGTTGCCTTTTGAGTGAAAGCCGCCTTTCTTTGAGGCGTTTGATTGCGCTGTCAATGCAAGCAAGGTCGTTTTGATATTGATTCACTCCTGTAAGCGAAGCTGTCAGTTCAGGATTTGTTGCACTTCTGAAATTCATTTGCGGAAAGAAGGCTGTCATACGAAAAGACTCCTCGCCTATGCCAAATATTTCAACCCCAAGCGGCGTATTTTCACTTTTCACTGTTGTATTGGTTTGATAGTCAAAAAGCTCAAAAGTGTCAGCTTCTGGCGTTTTGCCAAAATAGCGAGTCACGCGATATTTTTTGCCGTCCTTTTCAAACTCAACATATCCGCCATACGCACCGCCCTGCCAAGGCATGTATCGGCTGCGTTCTGACTTGTACTCATCACCCCGCGTCTTTGCCGGCATGCCATAAAACATAGCCTTTAAAAATATTGATAGCGTAGTTTTGCCCCAACCATTTTCTTTAAGTAGCACATTAAGGTTTGGCGAAAATGTATAGTCAAAATTGTGCAGCTTGCCAAAGTTTTCAATATGAAGTGAAAGCAGTTTCATGAGATATCCTCCCCGCGCAGAGCCTCTATGCCTAGTCGCGCGATTTCGTTGCGTACCTGTTCGTCAGGTTCATTTTGTTCAAGCAGCAAAAGAAATTCTGATTTGAAGGATAGTTTTTCATTTTTTAATTTATCAAAATCTATTTTAAGTTTGCTGTTGTCAACTATTTCAATGTAAAAATATTCAGACAGTGACGATTGCAGAGTTTGCAGATATTTTTCGCTGTTTTCAGAGTAGTAACCCTGCAAAATCACGCGCAATAAATCTGATTTGCTCTCGCCAGAGTCTTTAATCGCTGAGATGACAATTTTATGAAGCTCCTCATATGTATTGAAGCCTGTTATATCGCAGTTGCAAATGATGTAACGGCGCCCTGCAAACTTTTGAAATGCAAACTTTTTGTTTTCGAGATTGACTGATACATAGCCCTTATCACCGCACTCATCAAACCCATTTGAAAACAAGCTGCCTGGATACACGGCAGGCATGCCTGAAACCGACTTATATGAAAATGTGTGCACATGACCAAGCGCGATGTAATCAAAATGAAAATTGTCCGTGTACTTTGTAATGTCAAAATAGTCGTTGCTGTTTGTCTTTTCAAAATCACCATGCAAAAGAATAACATTTTGATTTTCTGGGTTGTAGTTTTGTCTGATTGTTTGCGGGTCAACCTGCCCCCAAAAGGTTGTATTTTTCAGTGTAAAGCAAGGATTATTTTCATCGAGAACAATAAAATTTTTTGGCAACTCAAATTCAAAATCAAATTTTTCGTCGTGATTGCCTTTTATGTAAAGTACAGGACCTGAAAATTCTTTTACAGAGCTAAAAAAGCCTGTGGTTATCTTTGATTGCAGTTTTTTTGCATGAAAAAGATCACCGCATATCAAGATTGCGTCAAAGCCGTCTTCATCTGCATGTGAAAAAAGTTCACGAATTTGCAGGACTTGCTCTGAACGAAGTAAATTTTGCCTGTCTAAGGGTAATTTTGAGTTTTTAGCGCCTAAGTGAATATCGGCTGCGTGCAATAATTTCATATGTACCTCTTTAAAAATTATATCAGAAAAAATAAGCAAATTCAAATAAAAAGGCATCGAAGTTTGATGCCTTTTTAAATTTTTATTTTATTAACGAAATTGAAATATCGGAATTTGATTTTATAGTAAGGTATTTGCTGCCGCTGTTCACAATCAGTGGATTTGAAAAACTGTTGCCGAAATATTCAAACCATATATTGCGACCATCGCGATAGTTTCCGCTTGTGTCGTATATACGAAGAATAAAGCTCAAATTACCGAGAATTTGGAGATTTATTTCGCCTGAATTTGTTTCAAAAATGGTTTCATTGACGATCGCTGGGCTCTGATAAGATATATTAATATCGCCGCTGGTTGTTTTGACTTTTAAGTCGTCAGAATAAGTTGTAACATTGATGTCACCTGATGACATTTCAAGGAAGCCTTTACCGTTCAATCCATTGATATTAATTGAGCCCGATGTGCCTTTAACATAAATTTGGCTTCCTGATGTCAACTCGCCTATGTTTATTCTTGAATCATTTGCAAATGGCAGACTGACATTTCCGTCAATTTTATCAATGCTGATTGTTGCGCGCTGCATCTGTTCAATCATGTCGTTTGAGCACAATGAACCGTTGAGATTTGCAACGTCGAAGTAGCCGCTTACCATTTTAAGGTTTACATTACCATCAAGAGTTTGTACAGCCAAATCTCCATTATTGAGAGTGATTTCAGCATTATAATTGTTTGTAAAAGCGCCTGTATATTTCAGGCTTGAAAAATCGAATGAGCCCTTATCTGTGTAGAGAGATAGTTTATTGGTAAAGCTCAGGTCACTGACATAGCTTGTGACTTCGCTTGACGAAGTTTTGATAAAGAGGTTATTGAAAGTGCCGTCTAGGTATTTATAAAAATAAATACGCCCCTTGTTGGTTTTTATGCTTAACGTGTTGATGTCAAGACTGGTTTTTACTTCTGGATTATTTTCACTGAGCAAATTTCTATTGCCAATCATGATACTGCCTGTTGTGTTTGAAATATTGACATCGGTATTTTCAAAATTATAGCTTGATTTTGCAGGAATAAGTATGCTTATGGTGACGGTTTTATCGAAGAACAGGAAGCCCTCTGGCTCGTGAACATCAATGTTTAATATATCGTTTGAAGCGCCAGTAAGAGTTATGTTGTAATCAAAGCTTGTATTGTCAGAAGAACGTGCAAAGCCTTTGCATGTGTTTTCAATTCTGATTGTATCTGTGTCAATATTATTATCTCTTTGAATGACTACATTAGCGTTGTTGCAGTTGACGTAAAGTTCGTCTATGGTTGAAAAATCAATGTCTTGTTCAGACGAGGTCTGCACTATGTTGTTGCTCATATTGTATGACAGATATTTGAAGCCCAAAACATTTTTAAAAGGCGAAAAAATCATTACCACAATTATTATTAAAAATGCGGCAACAAAAACCATAAGCAATATAAATAAATATGCAGCAAATCCCCTTTTTATCTTTCCTTCGGCCATTTATCCTCCAAAAGCCGTGCTGTAATGACGCGGCTTTTTCTTTTTATGTTAGCATTTGTAGTATAACATATTTCTTAGCTTTTTACAACATCATTTTTAGGCAAGCGCAATGTTCTTAATCAAGAATTGCCTTGATGCGGCGAACTCCGCTTGAAGATGACTCCTCTTTTACAATCTTAAAGTGATGCAGCTCGCCAGTGTGTTCGGCGTGAGGGCCTCCACAAATTTCCTTGCTGACGTCACCGATAGAGTACACCTTTACCTCTTCGCCATATTTTGACGTGAATGTACCATGAGCGCCTGACGACTTAGCTTGTTCAAGCGTCATTATTTCGCACTTAACTGGAAGGTCACGTTCAATCGCGTCATTGACAAACTTTTCAAGTTTTTCAAGTTCGTCTGCTGTCATTTTATGGTCAAGATTGAAGTCAAAACGCAGTCTTTCTGGTGTGATGTTAGAGCCCTTTTGAACAACCTGCTTACCAAACATATTTTGAAGCCCGGCAAGAAGCAAATGTGTTGCAGTATGAAGACGAGCTGACTGCTTTGATGCGTCAGCAAGTCCTCCTTTGAATGTTCCGGCAGAGGCTACACGAGATTTTTCTTGGTGCTCTTTATATTTTTCATCAAATTCATCTTTGTCGACTTGGTAGCCGCGTTCAGCAGCAAGCTCTTTTGTCAACTCAAAAGGAAAGCCAAACGTGTCGTAAAGCCTGAAAACTGCTTTGCCGCTCAGCTTCTTTTCTACTGTTTCGCCTTTCTGCGCGGCAAACTGGCGATGTTTTTCTATGCCTTGCAGCACCTTTTCAAACTCTTTGTGCCCCTCTTCAAGCGCTTTTGAGAACTTCTCAACTTCTCTGATGAGCTCGTCTTTTATGTGCTGGCGGTTGTCATGAATGTCTTGATAGTCCTGACCATATTCGTCGACATAGATGTCGGCAATATCTGCAAAATATTTGCAGTCAAGGCCGATGTTGCGTGCGCAATTTACTGCACGGCGAATAAAGCGGCGCAGTACATACCCCTGACCAAGGTTTGATGGCAAAACACCGCGCTCATCACCAAGTATAAAAACCGATGAACGAAGGTGGTCAGTGATAATCCTGTATGCACGAGTTGCAGCATCGGAAGACTGATAGGATACTGCCGCTTTTGTGCCAATAAAGTCAATCACGCGGCGCAAGCAGCCAAAATCATACACGCATTGCGCGCCATTGAGAACGGCTACCGTGCGTTCAAGCCCCATACCTGTGTCAATATTCGGGCGGTCAAGCTTGACAGCTTTTTCACCTGCATTATGCACGCGGTATTGCATGAAAACATCATTCCATATTTCGAGATATTTACCACAATCACAAGCTGGCGAGCAGTTTTCAGAACATTTTGGTTTGCCTGTG
>CAMLUY010000046.1 GCA_946487985.1 uncultured Clostridia bacterium | reverse complement strand
CAAAGGCTACAAATAAAGCTCTTTATTAACAATAAAAACAAGACGGCGAATTTCGTCCTGTTTTTTTTGCAAATTTTCTATAAAACCACAAAAATGGTTGTTGTTAATAATATTTCGTCTGAAATTTTTCATGGCTTTACCCTATCGTTGGTGCATTATCCAATTTGATGCTTTCAAAAAGTTTATTTCAGCAGCTCAATGATGTTTTTCTTTTTATTGGTAGGCAAAGATTGCAGCAACTCTTCAAGCTCTTTGTCCGTCTGATAGTCTTCAATGTTTGCACTGAAAAACCTTTCCACTGGAAAATTGCAAATCTCCAAAATTTGCAACAATTTTTCAACGGTAAGTACGATCCGCCCTCTTTCAACTTGGGCAACATATTGCGGGCTCATTCCCATTCTCAGGCTAAGCTCTCTTGCCGAAAGGTTCGCCGAATTTCTTACATAGCCAAGCCTCCACAGAACGTCTTTACTTGTCATAAATTCCTCCAAGATTTTTATGTCTACTCAAATTATAACTGAACAATTAAAATTCAACAGAATACGATTTACATAAATTTTTACCAAAATCCCAAAAATGAGTACTCAAAAACATAAATAAATGCTATAATAATGTTTAATAGTACTCTTAATTGATACTTAAAAGGATTTTGAATATGGAAACACATAAAAATTTAAAAATTGGTTTTGCTGGGCATGGTCGTCTTCATAATGTAAATGACAAATTAAAAAAAAGATTAACCAAAGCAGTAATGAAAGAAATAAACGATGGATGTTTGCTCTATACAATGGGAACATATGGCGATTTTGACAATCTAGCTTTAACTGTTTGCAAAGAATTGCGGCAAAAAAATACCAATATAGAAATAGAAGTTGTGTTGACAAGTATAAACCAAATAAAAAACAATCTCAATTATGAAGGTGTACAAACTATTATTTATGAAATAGAAAATGAACACTACAAAAACCGAATTACATCCAGCAATCGCCAAATGATTAATAGTTGTACTACATTAATTTGTTACGTTGATATGCGGAGACTCAGAAGTGGTGCAAAAAAAACTTTAATCTACGCAAAAAAGAAAGGTTTGAAAATTATAAATTTGTATCGTCCAGATGATGACCCTCTTTATCTGTTAAGTGAGGAGGAGAAAGAAAAGAAGTTCAAAGACTGGCTAAAAAATAGCAGTCACCTTCTTCAATAATATATAAAGATTATTTTTTTTAAACCAAGAACCATGCAATTATTCGTTTTTTGTGAAAACATGAAAATATGTTTTCAAAATCGCATAGAATTATGCTATACTCTTCGCAGGAGGAAAAATTATGTCAACAGGAGTTATTCTTGGCATTGTATTCGGTGCAATCGCGCTTGTTGCAATCATTATTGTCATTTGGGCTATTGCTGTGTACAACGCCTTTGTTCGTTTGCGAAATGGCATTGAAGAGGCCTTTTCAACCATGGACGTATATCTGAAAAAGAGATACGACCTTATTCCAAACCTTGTTGAAACTGTCAAAGGTTACGCAAAGCATGAAAATGAAGCGCTGACAAACATCATCGCTGCCCGTAATGCTGCTATGACAGCGACAGACCCGCAAGAGCGTATGGAAAAGGAGAATGTGCTTACTGGCACGTTGAAGTCACTGTTTGCGCTCAACGAGAGCTATCCACAGCTCAAAGCCGACACTCATTTTACAGAAATGATGAACGAGCTGCGCAGCATTGAAGATGAAATCACCTCATCACGCAAATACTACAACGGCATTGTAAAGCAGTACAACACCAAGCGCGAGGTATTCCCGACTTCAATCATTGCAAACTGGAAAAAGTTTGAAAAGAAGCCTTTGTTTGAAGTTGATGCACCAGAAGAACGCAAAAATGTCAAAGTTCAATTTTAATAAAGGAAAAGTATGACCAAAATTAAAAATCGAATAACTTTCACCATAGCTGTTATCTTTATGATAATGGCTATGTTGGTATTTGGGGGCTGTAACGTCATTGAAAACACGACTTATCTGCCTCCCGAAGACGATGGATACAAGATTTCAAACTATGTCGTTGACGTTGTTGTCGATGAAAACAAGGTGATGACCATCACCGAGTCTATCACGGCAGTTTTTCTCGACTATCCATCAAACGGCATTGTCCGCTATCTGCCGCTCGACCAAACGGTGGCCGTGCCTAATGATGATGGCGACTTTGATATCAAGAACTATCGCAACACAATCAGCAATGTAACGCTTGACAAAGATCGCACAACCGAGGGCGTTGAGATTATCCGGTCTTTCACGGACAGCGGCTATCTGTTTTTGTACATTGGCGATTACGGCAACACCCAAACCGAGTGCGTGTACACCTTTTCATACACGCTTGACCCTGGCGACGACCGCGACACCGAAAAAGACTTGTTTTATTTCAACATCATCGGTACGGGCTGGGATACAAGCATTGACAATGTTGACTTCTCGATAACTTTCCCGTCGGAAATTACTGACGAGCAGCTCATGTTCTATGTCGGCAGATATGGCGAAGACAACACAGGCAGCAGCGGGCGCGTAGAGTATTCAATCTCAGGCAACACCATCAGCGGCAGCTGTAATGGGCTTGAATATGGCGAAGCGGTGACCATTTTCAAACCTCTACCTCAGGGATATTTCAGCGTCAACAGATCGCACACTTTTGATATCGTCCTGATCGTGCTTTTGCTTGCAGCGATTGCCGGAGTGCTTGCACTGTTTTTCACCAAACGTCGAAAAACGCCTATTATCGACGTTGTCGAGTTCAAAGCGCCAGACGGCATTACACCATCGGAAGCAGGATTTCTTATTGACCAGACGGTAAACGGCCATGACATTTCAGCACTGATTGTCTATTGGGCGTCAAAAGGCTTTCTGACATTGAATGATGACGGCAAAGACGTCACCATAAAAAAAGTCAAAGACCTGCCAAATGATGCAAAAGAGCACGAAAAGTTCTTCTTTGCCACACTGTTTCAAAACCGCACTGAGGTCAAATCAAGCGAGCTGAGCAAAATCAGCCCTAGCGTAGGCGGACGCTGCAAAACATCAATTGAGCGCAAAAAAATGGTGTATTTTAACTCTGCGCCAACGACCTGGTTCAGAGTGCTTGCAGCAGTATATTTCATTCTTGCCATTGTGCTTGCGGTCAGAATTGGCAATGAAAGCTTCAACACATTCAGTACTGTATTTTGGCGATTGATTTTGTCTGTAATTTCACTGGTCGCACTGCTTTTCCTGCCAGGCATTGTGCAGAAAAAAGACGGCATCTCGCGAAAGGCATACATTTTCAAGCTGGTTGTGAATTTCATATTCATATTCGCCCCTGCTATTGGCAGCATATTCATTGGCGAAATGTACTGCGACCCGTTTTATCTGAGCGTATTCATTCTGCTTCTGCCCCTACTCCTGTTTTTCACCTACCCTTCGCTTGAAATGCTCACACCGAAAGGCCGCGAGCTGCTTGGCAGGGTGCGCGGGCTGAAAACCTATATCGAGGTGGCAGAAAAAGACAAGATGGAGGCAATGGTCAAAGACAACCCAACACTGTTTTATGACGTACTTCCTTTTGCGTATGTGCTTGGCGTAAGCAATGTGTACATGAATAAATTTAAAGATGTCGCCCTGCCAGCACCTGAATGGCTGACAACTTCGGCACAGATTACAACACTCATTGCTCTCAATTCAATCTCTCGCAGTATGTTCGTGCTTGGCACTGTAATGTCGCGCGGCATGGTAAGCACAATGGTCAAAGTCGCACGTGTTGCTGCGGTAGCTGCGGCTATCGGAGGCAGCGCTAGTGGCGGAGGCTTCTCTGGCGGCGGTGTAGGCGGAGGCGGAGGCGGAAGGTTTTAATTTCCAAAAACAAAGCTTCACAAACCAATCTGCTTGCAACAAAAGATAAAAAATATAATTCAGTCATTTTGCAAAAAAACGGTAAAATTTCAGTAAAAATCTGATTTTCTACCGCTTTTTTATTAAATTATTGCAAAAGTTTTCAATATTGTATTGCAAGAGAAAAGATTTTAATGTATACTATGTATCTAAAAGTTTTGAAAAACTGGCAAAAGGGGTCAAACATGCAATCTTGTGAAAACTTTATCATAAAAAACAATCTTCTCAAAAGTGGTGAAATCATAGGCGTTGGGTGCAGCGGCGGAAGCGACTCAATGGCTCTTTTGCACTATCTGGCAACAAATCAGGAAAAGTTCGATATTGAAGTAGTGGCAATTCACATCGATCATCAGATTCGTGAAAACAGCTACATCGACGCTGACTTTGTCAAAGAGCGCGCTCGCGAGCTGGGGGTCAGATACTACAAATTTCGCGTAGACGTGCCAAAGATTGCAAAGGAGAAAAATCAAAGCCTTGAAACAGCAGCGCGAAACGCTAGATATGGGGTTTTCAAGTCGCTTTACAAAAAAGGGCTTATTGATAAAATCGCGCTTGCTCATCACACTCGCGACCAGGCCGAAACAATCTTGATGCATCTTTTCCGTGGCTGCGGCAATGTTGGCGCAATGGGCATGAGTCCTGTAAGCGACAAAATCTACATCAGACCTTTTCTCAATACCACCAAAGATGAAATCTTTCAATATCTGAACGAAAACCGCCTTGACTATTGCGAAGACATCACAAATGAAGACAACAGCTATAATCGCAACTTCGTGCGCAACGTAATCATGAAAGACATTCTCTCACGCTGGCCGGGCGCTGAGTCGGCAATCGTCAACTTTGCACAGGCGATTCGCGAAGACGACGAGTACATCAACAAACAAATCAATGCTGACGCAATCATCACCGAAGACAAGCTTGTCAAAATTCCAACATCATATTTCCTGTTCGACAACGCCGTTGTCAGCCGCATTCTTTTCAAGGCGGTAAAATCCATCGGTCTGACTCAGGATATCGAACGCAAGCACATTGACGCAATCAAAAACCTTGCACTAAACGGCGAAAACGGCAAACGCATCAGCCTGCCTTTTGAAGCAGTTGCCGTGAAAGAATATGACTATCTGACCATCGTCAACCGACACGAAGACAAACCTGAATTTTCAGCGCCTTTCAAGTGCGGCGAGTTTGCACTGCCAGACGGACGAAAACTGATTGTCAAACGGGTGAAAACCGACTTTATCCCAAGCGAGGGGCAGCTTTTGCTTGACTATCGCAAAGTGCCAAAGGACGCCGAATGGCGATTCCGCGCCGATGGCGACACCTTTACCAAGTTTGGCGGAGGCAGCAAAAAGCTTAAATCATTCTTTATTGACAAAAAGATTCCACTTCGCATGCGCGACAGCATTCCAGTGCTTGCAAGCGGCAGCGAAATCTATGCTGTGGCTGGCATTGAAATTTCAGACAAAGTCAAAGTTGAAAACGTGCCAAGCGCATACATGATTGAAATCAAATAGCCGCAAACAAAAATTTCACCAGACCAATAAAAATATTGATAAAATTACAGAAAACACTTTCAAACAAAAATAAAGCCGAAGATTTTTAAAACCCTTTTCAGGAATTTCTCTTCGGCTTTTTTCATTCATTTTTTAGTTCAACACGCTTTACGTCACTGTTGATTTCACTTTTTGCTCAGTCGCGCCTGATTCGCAACAGTTCCAGCACATGAGATACTTCTTTTTCGTTCAGGCTTTTCAAAAGTTCAATGTCTTCTGATGATATCCTGATATGTCATATTCTGTTCGCTCATCAAATACCCCTATTCTCTGAAATTAGTATACGGGCTCAGTCGTTTTACCGTGCTGCGCATTACGCATATTATTCACGTTTATGTACGTTTTATGCGTATATTTTTGCGTAAAAAGCAAATATTTTGATTCAAATAAACATCAAAAACAATTACCTAATATAATGATTTTTATTTCACAATCAAATTATTTTGACAACCAGGCAGGTCATGTCGTCGACGGCATAGCCGTTGTTGTTCGCAAGCGCCTGGGAAAGAATGGCGTCTGCAAACTCTTGCGGGTTGGCCGCTTTGATGGTGAGCAAAAAGTCCTTCATGTCGGCGTCAGAGCTGAATGTGTCACTGATGCCGTCCGAGCAGATGACGATCATGTCCTTTTCTTGAAGGACAATTTTTTTCGTCTGCGTTTTGACGTCTTGAAGCACTCCGACTGGCAGGCTTTGGCATTCAATAATTTTGCACTCGTCTGTGCTGCGCACATATGATGATGCCGCACCCATCTTGATAAAGTCAGCAATACCCGATTTCAAGTCAACAATGCAGATGTCCATGGTTGAAAACATGTCGTCGCGCTCTAAATTCAGCAGCTTGTTGACAGATGAGAGTATGATTTCATTGTCAAAGCCCGCCTTGTAAAAGTTTTCCACCAGCCCAATTGCTGTTTGAGATTTCTCACTTGCCGCCTCGCCACTGCCCATACCGTCACAGATTGCAAACATGAACTTGTCGCAATCAAGCCTTTCTATGCTGTGGCTGTCGCCTGAAATATTGCTGCCGCTGCGGGTTTGGCAGGCAAGCCCAAACAGGCAGTCAAACATTGGTGCGCTTTTCAAATTGACACTGACAAGCCCCGCTTTGCCTGCTGGATAGCTGTCACTGATGACCATCTTGCCTCCGCAGATTTTGCTGACCGTCTGTGGCAGTTTGAGCTTGTCCTGGTCTTCATCGCGCACGACAAGTGTTGCCATAGTTGTGCGCGAGCCGCTCTCGTACACCACGGCATCAGTGCAGATGATGTTGTTTTGAGCAAGCTCGTCAATAATCCTGCCCTCGCGGCTGTCGTCAAAGGAGGCCATGGTATCGACCTCGCTTGCAAGGGTCTTCATAATTCCTGAAATCCCTGCAAGTTGGTCAGAAATCAGCAGCTTGCTGGTGTCAACATTGCCAACAAGTCGCGAGTAGGACTTGTACTGCGCAGTCAAGGTATTTATTTCGCTGAGCAGATGGTTTGCCTTGCCGCATCGTGATGAAAGATAGCTTGGCAGGTCAAGCAGTGTCACTCTGCCTCGCTCAAAGGCAATGGTAATCAGCTCTTTGAACAGCTTTTTTGTGTCTTCGCCAAAGGTGCGATGGCAGTGGTTCTGCTCGCTGCAACCCTTGCATATGGTTGATTTAACCTCTTCATACAGCATGTCTGCCACCTGGTCAGGGCTCATTTCTGATTTAATCAGCTTGCGAAAGACGTTGTTCATGTCGCAAAAGACCTCGCTGAGATTGCCAAGTCGGCGTTGCAGAATTTCGCGATTGCGATTGACCACATTTTTCACAGCCAGCCTGTCATTATTTCCGCTCAAAAGTGAAGACAGATTGTCAAACGCCCAGCGCGGCAGAAGCGCAAACACAACTCCGCTGACAACGACAGGCATAAAGTCGATTACGCCAAAGCCGTAGTAAAGGCAAAAGTAATAGCCAATGAAAAACTCGCTGGCAATAACCGCAACAGCAGAAAAAACCTTGTGATACGACCTGAACACAATTGCTGCAAGCGCCCAAATGATGAAAGGTGCAATCATGACAGGGTTGTTGTCTGGCAGCATGCTGCCAATACCCATCAGCGCGGCGAAAATCATGGTGACAGCCGGCCTTGACGAGAAGTTGACCGCAAGCAGCGCCAGGCAGACAAACAGTTTGAGCACCGAAAAGCCATATATGTCACATTGTGACAGTCCTGCGGCAAAAGCCATAGTCACTACGCCAGCGCAGACTATTTCAAG
>CAMLUY010000045.1 GCA_946487985.1 uncultured Clostridia bacterium | reverse complement strand
AATTTTATTTGCCTTTTTCGCTATAAAAATCTATACTATATCTGTAACAATTTGTTTTCAGTCAAGAATCACAATTTTCTAAAGAATTTTTGAGGTGGCATTTTATGAAAAAAGTCAAACAGAGCAAAAAGAAAAAGAATCAGCAGGTTGGGAAGAGGTGGCCAATATGGCTGACCGCGCTGCTTTCTTTTGTCGGCGTAGGCTTCATCACTGGCGTAACAGTGTTGGGCGTTTTTCTTGCTGGCGGATTTGATGAGAGGGCAATCAATCCAAGTGAAATCATCTTTACATACGACGAAAGCCTTTACAACAGCGATCTTGGTCAGCTTGAAGTTGTCGACAACTTTGATTTGACCATTACTTCACCAACTGAAAATGTCACCGCAAACAGAGTCACTCTTTCTTTCCGCAATCACAATGTTATTCATACAATCACCAAAGACGGAATTGTGTACATCGACAATGGCATCATACAAGTGCCACAAACAGTACTCATCGGACAGACCTTTACCGTTCAGCTTATCAAGGACAACTATCTTACCGATGACAACGGTGACGAGCTGCTTGACGCATACAATAATCCAATCAACTGGATTGTTGGCGGTATTTCAACTTTGCACGCAAGGTCAGAGTATGGTCAAATTCTTGAAAAAGATTTGCAAATTGCAGTTGATGTACCAGTGTACAAAACAGAAATCCAATCTGTAAACTCAACTGGCGACGTTACGGATCAGATTGTAGCAAATGAAACCTTTACTTTGCAGACAAAATACTATCCTCAAAAAAGCCAATATATTTACAGTGACGACCAAAATTCGTCTATTACTGATTCAGACAAGCGAATCAAATATACATACTTTCAACCGATTGATGCAGGCGAAAATTCTGTTTCAATGGTGATTGACAGTCAAAACACAGCTCACTTCGTTGCAGGCAGCACGCCAGGCGCTGAAATCAACTTCCAGGGCTATACCTTTAAAGATGCCGCAAGGCAAATCGAATATCAATCTCAGCTTGGCGACCTGCCAAATGAACAGTTCTACTCACAAATGCTTGCCATTCTTGCCTCTTCAACTGTTGAAACCCCATCAACCACAAAAGTGACAATCAGCAGGGCAAGCATTCAAAACTTTACTGTCAATAAAGTTGGGCAAACCATCAGCATGCTGAATTCAAATACAAAAAGAATTTATATTAACAGATACAACTACGACCAATCGGCTGACTTCCTTGGCGTCAACATCTACTCAACCTCAGGTGCAATTCTTGAAAACCTGCTGCCAAACATCGCGCTTGCGTTCGATTATCAGGGTTCAGACCCGACAACAGGCGCTTCAAGATTTCTTACTGTGCAGGGTGGTGATGTCGTAACTATTGATGGAAAGGCGTACTATCTGCCAAACTCAAATGTCGCGAACCTCAATCACAGCTATTGGGATATTTCTTCAAATACGGCTGCCGAGATAAAAGTTACCGTAGCCCTTCTTATTGATGGCGCGGATGGCAAACAGCTTTTTGGTGACCCTATTCTTACATATGATTTCAATCTTTCAATAACAACCCATGTTGAGCAAGCACTTTCTTGGTCAGACAGCAGCGATATCGAAGTGGTTCTTGAACATACATCAACTGGCGCTGTTGACCCAGCAGAAGTTACAGGCCTTTCAGATTTGACAATAGTGCCAGACGATAATATCTATCAAGACAAAATATTCTTTGCATGGTTTGGTTATGGCGATAAAGAGTCGTTGCGCGCAACTGCTGACAGAATACTTGGCAGTACAGGATATCAATATGAATATGCAGGAGCGTACGCTGCTGGTAATGACAACCTTACTCTTTTCCCTCTGACAAGCGGCAGTGTGCTTACTCTTTATGATACTGGCAATTTCAGATTGTATTTCGGCACAGCGGTAACCCAAGATGGTGCAAGGACATTTGTCGAGGATAGTCAGGGCAACCGCACATATCAGATGGCAGTGATGTGCTCTGAATATATTGATGTTGCCTGCGTAAAATCGCTTTATATAGATTCAGTTCAGCCAGGAGCAATAGACACAAGCGCCTTTGCATACTCTGGCAATCAATACTTTATAGACCAGGGCAATACAAATTCATTATCCGTATCTTTCACGGTTGGCGCAGAATCTGTGTCAGTATTCAGTGATGCGTACAATAACGAATATATTGATTTGGCAATAAATGACACAAACGGAAACACAATTACTGACTATTTCAACATCACAGCAAGAGATTTCACTATTGATCCAGAAAGCGGTGTAGGGACAATAAGATATACACTTTCGCTTGATACTCTGACATCACTCGGCAATGGACAAGGCCTGTATATTGAAAGATTTGTGCTTTCATACAACAATCCAAGGACTGAACGCATTGAATGGCCGTATGTAGTGACTGACAGGTCAATATGCATCTATCACCCAGTTGCAAACAGCATTGAAGTGCATCCAGACGAAGGCTATCAATATGATGCTTTCATTACAGGCGAGGAAACTATTGTTGTAACGCAAACTCTCAATCCGCAAGATGACAGCTTTGTCACAGTTATCCAAGTTGGTCAAACGCAATTCCAAAGCGTTGATGCAATGTTGGCTGCTCTGCTTGGCATGGGCAATGATTTTGTTGTTGTTACCGACCAAAAAGGCAGAACAGATACCCTTGATGGCGAGTGGCACTTTGTCCTGATTGATGGAAATTCTGATGCAGTCAGCATCAATGGACAAACATTCATTTTTGGACAGGTGACCGATGAAACAGTTACTCTGGCACTTCAAAGCAATGATTTGCTACAAAGCTCAAACTCTGCAAATCAGGTTTTGACAATGAATATTACATCAATAGGTATCACAGGGGTCACACATACAACAAACCAAGACCCGTACGCTGATGAAAATGCATCTGAGTTTATACCAGCTGAAAATGTTACTCAGGTAAATGTTTCAAAGTATGGCGCAAAAGGTTCTACGGGAGAGAGCATCACTCTCAGCAATCTTGTAAAATTCTATGTTGATGACAACCAATACACAAACATCAAGTTCCAGCTCAGTCAGCGTTATCTCAGTACGCTTGGTGATTTGGTTATCGACCTTTTTGGCACAGATGGCATGATTACACTATACGCCATGGAAGATGGTCAAGAGTTGGCGCTTGACAATCTCGGCACAGAGGCGACAAGCATTACAGCAGCTCTTAACGGCAAAGAGATTACAAAACTGCAAATCAACAAGGATTTCGCAATTTCATATCCAATCACATTTACCATTTCTGACAAAACGGGGAATGGCGCTGTCAACACCACATTCGATTTGAACATACTTTCGAATGTCAGCATTTCAGGCGAAAACTATCCAAATATTTCTGACGACAACCAAGGCAATGAGTTCTATGCAAACACAGAATTAACCATCAAGAACACAGTTACGCGTCATTATGGTGTCAACAAAGATGAAACAAGTTTTGGCTCACTCTTTGACGGCAGCGTAGACACATATTATGTGGTTCAAAACGGCATCAACTACATGCTGAGCGAAAGCAATATAAACGCAGTTGGCACATTCTCTCTAAGCACGGGACAAATCAAGTTCAATGATTTCTGGGATGTTGAAAGCAAACTTTTCACAGTATTTTTCAGACCAGATGGCAACAACTATTTTGCCCTCAACAGATCAATATCTTTTGAAGTAACGCGCAACCTTGTGATTGAACCTATCGATTATACATACTATGTGCTCAACGAGAATATGAACCTTAGCGTGCTTGGCACTTTCGTTAATGCATATCGTGCATCAAGTGGCGAGTCAATCACAGGTGTGTCATTTCACTTCGAATTTTCTGACTATCTTACCATAGACAATAATGGTTACGTTGTCAGGGCAGATGAAGCACCATTCTTGTTTGATTACAATCAGACCGAACTGCACACTACTCTTTATGTCAAACTGAGCGAACAGCAAGACAACGAAGACGCGCTCAGCACAATTGATGTGCCAATCAAGCTTTATTACACAAATCCGAATGGCGATGATGTGGAAGAGGATAGCTTTGACATCTACTCTTATATTTCAGACAAAATAAGTTATGATGCAAACGATACTGTATTTGCTCAAACTCAGATTGTTAATGAAACAGAATATTTGATGTTGCAGCAAGGCATGACTTGGAACCTTGACAATAATTTCAGCCAATCCTATTCAATCTATGCAAGCCCAAGCAATCTGACAGGCGATGCAATCATGAACAGCTACTACGGAATTACGAACAATTCACAGGGCAGAGTTACAATCATCAATGCTCGCAACATTAATGAAATGCTTGCTGGGCTCAACAACAGCAATGCATACATGATTGTATACTTTGCAGCAGGAACTGATCGTCCATCAAACCTCAATGACGCGCTTGCGGTTATGTATATCCCATTGGTTGTGTCATCACTCGGTTTTGAATATGTGAACTATCATGATGGTGCAGTAGCAGACAATATGAAGCTGCAAACCGCTCTTACAGTACCTGAGCAACTGCTTGAACAGGGTGTATATGATGAAATCACAGCAGGGCAGATTTCTCAAATACTTTACGAGTACAATTTCGGCGATACTGACATTGCAGAAAACGGCTTGTTTGCTCTGCCAAATATATCATTCTCGCAAAATATTGAAATCTACGCTCTTGATACACCAAGCGGCATCAGCTCATCATCAGACATAGTCAAAGAAATATCAATAACAAATATTCCAAATGACACAGGCACTACAACAGAGAAAGCAGGCTTTATTACTCTGAATCACCTTACTGACAGCTATGACAATTTCTATATTGCGCTTAAATATACTATTACTGGTATAAACAATTCAAGACAGGAGTTCTTCTATCTGTTGAAAGTTGTGCCAGATGTGACAGTTCATAATCCGGTGTACGCATATAATGGCAACGCTGAGTACATTGCCTCTGTAAAGGGCGAACAGAGCGTTATCGAACTGGAACAAACTTTCAACTCGACCACACTCAATGAGAATTACAACAGATTCAATATCAGCCGACATTTTGAAGTAATCGAAAAAACCGAAGTTGATGGCGATACAACAAACAGATATCCGCTTACAACACTTGAAGTTGATGCAGAAACAGATTTGAAGTTCTGGCTTTCAGTAAAAACTCAGGACGGCACTGTTAAAAAATTCATTGACGACATAAGCGCGAGCGCAGAACGTCAAACAATTACATTAGGCAATTACTTTACAGAAAACATATCAGCTGGCGATGAGATTTCAATCACAATCATCAGTGGTGAGGGCGCATTCTACTACGATGATGTGCTTGTTTGCCAAACACTTGATTATGAAAACAAGGTTTCCAGTGTCACGGTTGGAGGAAATGACCCATACCATACAGAAGCTGAATGGGAAAACTATGTCGACATTGACTTCCAAGGCAGCAAAATGTATGTCACACCAAAAACCGATGAACAGATTGTCATTGAGATTTTGCACAGCTATCCAGGAAAAGATGGACTTTCAATTGTTGGTGGCGACCAAACATACAGATTTATTTTCAATTCAGAAAGCAGCGATTACTCGGTAAGGTTTATCTCAGATCAGCAAAATCTTGTTACAGACGACAACCATAAAGTTTTCGACTGGACAATAGAAAATGGGCAAGAGAGCGAGCATTCAATGAACATCACGCTGCTGCAAGACTATCTTGCGGGAGGCTCGGAAGCATACACAGAGGTGTGGAACGAACTGAACATAAGCCTCACAAAAGGTTTGATAGGGACAGATATTGCAGGCTTCACTCATGTAAACCAAGACGTTGCAGGTAAAGGTACTTTCACTATTAATACACTTGAATACATCTCCTCTGACAGAACTATTGAATTTACCCTTTACACAAGCCAGGGATATTTGGCAACTCTCAACGTGACAATCAAGGCCAATGTGACAGTCACCCAAAATATGGACTCAATCACAGGCGGAGCAACGACATCGTTTGCAGACGTCTTTACTCTTTCTGGCAATATTGGCAATGGTTTTGATATAACCAATTATTCAGTGGAAGCAGATATTACAGGCGACGCAAGCATTCTGTCATTCACAAACAATGCTTTTGAAGTTGCAAACCTTGTTGAGGACAAAAAAATTGACTGCACTTTCACTGTGACATTTACTGGTGCAGGTGAAACTCGCACCTTCACGTTCTCGGCTTCACTTACGCTTGAAAAGAATGTGACGTATAATTCAACAGCAAATGGCGGAGTCGTCCTTGGTGGCGGTTCAATAAACATTGATGCAAGCAAGATTTTCACTAGCGCACCGACAGGCACTCCAAAAATTGAATACTCAGGCAATGTTTCAAACAGTGCGTTCAATCGCATTGCCACGGAAGACAATGGTCAAACCTATAAAATTTATACAAACTTTGTCAATACAATCACTCCGATTGAGATACCTTTGACTGTAAAGATATATTTTGGCGACACAGGAACATATGAAAGCTTCACAATGACTTATGTTGTGACAGTACACCCAGCAATCCAGTCGACGCCAAACTATCCAGCACCAAACGGTGAGCAGCTCGACCGCGAATACATTGATGATGGGGCTACATTCGATGAAATTCTTACAGACTTCATCTTCAATCCTGCAATTTTTGCATCGAGCTCTACTGCAAATCGCTTTGAATTCAAGCAGGGCGTTGTAGATGATAATACTGTAAATTACAATACAGTTCTTACCCAAGACGATATTTATGAAAATCAAAGCAACTTCAATGTAACTGTACTTGAATTGTCACAAAATGCAATAGTATTCGTTGATCAAGATAATGACGACACTGTCGACCGCGCAGAAATTTACAGTGCTGGCAGCAATGTACCACTGAGCAGTAGCATCACATTCAAGCGTGGTAATCTTGGCTCCGACGGAACCGTAACTGACCTCGGCTCAGATGCGACCGTCACTTTCCGCGTGACATATCAGGGCGTGACTTGCGACTATAAAGTCTATATTGTAGGCAACTCGCTGTCACTGCAAATCAACAATGTCAGCAAAAACGCAAACAGCGGCACTTATACTTATACAGACACTGAAACTAACACTGAAACCAGCACACCTGTCGATTACGAAACAATCTATGTTGACAAAACTTCAACAACAAACCTGTTTGCAGAACACAGATTGGCTCAGGTGACGTTCAATGCAGACATTGCCGAAGGCTCGTACTACTTGGTGTTCGAGCAAACAAATGCAGATGAAACAACAACACACTACGCGTCCTATGCTCAGTACTTTACAATCAGCGACAGGGGGCAGACTCAATACATCGACCTTGGCGTAAGCATGAAAGGCAAAACCTATTACGACGCATACCTGACAAGCGGCTTTGACACGGTGGGCATCTCAATCGGCAATGATGGGTCAATGACTGTAAACACCGATATTGCAGGCAACACCGACGTTAAATCACTGCTGTCCAGCCTGGACAATGTTGACCTCTTTGCAACAATTACTCTTGCAAATCGTATTCAACTTTACTATGGCGGCACAACTAATGGTGTAGCGGTAGCTTTTGAAAAATATAGTGACTCATTCGGCAATAACTTCCTTGATTTAAGCACGGATGTTGAACTTGACACAATTCAAAAACACCAGGTTTTCAGCGCAGAATTCGACAAGCAAGACGGATCTTCAAACCCAA
>CAMLUY010000044.1 GCA_946487985.1 uncultured Clostridia bacterium | reverse complement strand
AAATGCTGACGCCTTGAACAAGATAGACATAGTATGAGAAAAACCTCCAAACAAGCAGAACCCATACAAGTATATTTCCCTGGCCAATCAATGAGCCAAAGGCGTTTGTAAATGAGATTTCATTCATACCCGTACCACCAGGAAGCGGGAAAAATGATGAGGACATGTCGACGAGCATTGTCATGACAAAAAGTTGAAAATAAAATGAGCCATCAAGCGACATAAACAAATTTACTATGAAAAATGGCATTGAGTAGTTGAGAAATAATTTCAAGAAGCTGAGAAACAGCATGACTATAAAATCTTTGGGTGATTTTGCATATTGCTTCATTACGTCCTGGAAATCGCTGATGTATTTTGTAATGCGCTCGTATTGCTTGTCATAATTTTTGACAATTTTCATTTTTTGCAAAAGTCGCAAGGTCTTGACCACTAGTTTTCTGCCAAGACTTTTGCAGATAGACAAAAACAAAGTTACAAAAAGCATGATTGAACTGAAAACAAAGCCCAAAACGCTGGTAACTGACACAAATGTGCCGAAGGTTTTGTTTGTGAATGAAATGATAAGGCAGATGAAGCTGAGCACCACCCAAGCAATCTGTCCAAAAACGTACTTTGCAAGCGGGATTGAGAGTGAGGTATGCAGCGGCTCCCCTCGCGATTTCAGGTAGGAAATTTGAAATGGTTGCCCGCCTGTTGCCATTGGTGTCACACAGTCATAATATCTGCCGATGGCTGCAACTTTGTATGATGAACCCAGCTTCCACTTCCCTGACGACTGTTTTAAAAGGTAAGCGATAGCAAAAGTTTCTGTACCCATTGTCAGACCGAAAAAAAGGATAATAACCAAAAGATACCAAACATTCAGGCGAAGACCGTCTGGCGGTGACAGGTCCTCATTGAGAAGCTGATAGCACAAAATTGCAATGACAATGACGATATTGAGGCAGAAGAAAATCAAGTTCCACATCTTACGCTTTTTGCTGTTTTGTTTTGAAACGGACTGTTCGACTTCGTCGAGCTTCTTGCGCTGTTCAGCAATAGTATACTCAGTCGAAGGCAACTCACTGTTTTCGTCATGGTTGCGCTCGCGTATTTTTTGCTTGATGCTTGATTTTTCTGCTTGTATTTTTAATGCATTTTTTGCTTTTGAGAACTTTGAAGATTTTTTAAGTTTCGAAATTGGTTTTTCAGGTTGAATCGTTTGATTTTCAGGCAATGAAATAATGTCGTCTATGCTTTCTTGCACAAAAAAAGCAGCCTCTGTGTTAGAGGCTTTTTCAGAAGAGATGTTGTTTTGCGGCTCTTCTTTGTTTGCCATAGTTATATATTATCAAAAAAGAGCGGCCATTGTCAACAGCTGCGCTCTTTTTGCAAATTATATTTTAAAATAAATCATCATACCTGCTGGTGTATCTTGTGACGTTGTAGTTTTCGCTCAAGAAATTCATGTTGGCGTCTTCAAAATATGAGTAATTGTCTGCATATATTTCATCATACATCACGTCAAAATAGGTCTTATCAACAAGCACGTTTACTCTTGTAGTGTAAAGCTTTTGAATTGCGTTTTCGGTAAGAGAGAATGAGCTGTCAATGCCGTCAAAAAGATTTTCACATTTTCCTGTATAGATAAGGACATGTATGCCGTATTCAGAGCGGACTAGGCCTGAGATGTCGCCTATTTCGGCCTTCCCATTGTTGTACAGCTCGATGCCTGCCTCATTGAAGGATTCAACAAAACTTGAAACTGCATTGCCGTCTTTGTCGATACCAATCACATAGTTTGACTCTGCGTTGAACATGCCGGTATCTTCGTTGTAAAGGTAAATAAAATCATTGATTGTGTCACCGACTACATTGACGTCATTTGTATTTTGAGCCGAAGATAGCTGAGTTTTCATGGTATTGTAAACATCATTGACTGTAAGAGTTGAATCGGTCACCTCTTCATATTCACCTGTTGATTCATTGAGTTTTCGAACTACCGGAGTGATTTGTGAGTAAAGTCTGTCAAGCTCTTGTTGATATTGTTGGTCATAGTATCCGCCATCATCAGCATTGATTTTGGCTGTAAGTTTGTCATACTCGCTTTTCTGCGCGTCGTCAAACATGAAAAGTACATTTGCGACGGTAAAGAACTCTGTTGATTGGTCATCAGTTTTGAAGTAGTAGGTTTCGTTCAATGAGTTTTGTACGTTTGTATCATATGCACTGTCACCTTCAAGCACATATTGCGCAAATGATGCTCTGACTTTGCTTGTGTATCTGTCAACAATTTGTCCTGCTGTGATGGAAGAAATGCTGTCAAGGTTTTGGTTTGAGTATGAATACCTTGAAACGACATAGTTTTCATATTCATTGACATACATTCTTTCAATCTCGCGAGCAAAGACTGATGGAGCATCAGTTGAGAGCTTCATGCCATATTCAGAAGACTTCAAGTCTTTGAAGAAGTTGTCAAATGCTTTTTTGTAATTATCATCAGACGCGAGTACAAAATCTACAAGGTCTGCATAGATTTTTGCTTTGTCATCGGCGTTGTTGAAATCGCGAGGAGTTTTATATTTAAAATCCCCCAGAAGTTGGTCTGCGGCATCTTTCTTTTCGATTACAAATTCGCCGTCATCTTGTGTGAGAATGGCTTTCTTTTCATAACCAGTAAAAGTGATTGCTTCGCTTTCGTCCTCGGTTTCAGTGCCCACAATGTCATCGTAGTATGATTGAAGTGTTGAGTTCAGACTGTCAACAACTGCCTGCCAAAGATATGTCTTTTCTTTTTCTGTCAATCCTGTACCATCTTTTTTGATACCGAACTCATTTTCAGCTGTCATCAGAATCATTTTGCGACTTTCAAGCATTTCAAGCGTGGTGTTGATAGCCTCTTCACGAGTCTGACCGTAATATTGCTCATATGTGTAGCCATAGCTTTGATAGCCTGAAACCAGGTCGCGTTTTGTAATGGTTGCAACTTCTTTTGTAGTTTTATTTTCTACGATTGCAACAGCTTGATTGTAGTATTTTGCTGTATTTGTTTCAACCAAAGAGCACCCTGCAAAAATTGTTGTGCAGAGCATCATAAAACACATTAAAAAACCTGTAAGCTTCTTTTTCATTATTTCTCCATGTTTGATATGACGATTTCGGCTTTGAAAAAATCGTACTATTACGTTTATAGACAATCATAACATAATTAAAACCAAAAATTCAAGCAAATTAATGTAGTTTACATTAAAAAGATTAAATTATTGCGGTTTTTCATTGCCAATGTTTTGTGATTGGTTCAAAGCTGAAATCATGAGATTTGTCAGATGGTTGACTTGTGCAAGAACAGACAGATTTGTATCGAACTTGATTTTTATCTGTTTATCATACACAAGGCGGCCGCCAAAGGACGAAATAGCCGCAGAAAGGCGCTCATCAATAATATCTGCACGCTTTTCGAGAAAGATTGTGCATTCGCTTTTATTGATACGTATTTTTTGAATATCAAATCCGCCTGCAAGGTTGCGCAGCAGTGCCAAACGGCAAAGATTTTCTGTTTCCTGAGGAGGCTTGCCATAGCCATCATCAAGGCTTGACAATAGGTCAGAGAGCTCTTTCTTCGAGGATATTTCACTGATGCGTGTGTAAATTGCAATACGCTGTTCGTCGTCACTGATGTAATCTTGCGAAATGAAGGCTGAAAGGCTGACTTCAAGTTTGACATCACTGCGCGACGCTGTTTTTTCGCCTTTAATTGACCTAACCTCTTCATCAAGCAGCTTGACATACATGTCATAGCCCACTTTGGCGATATGGCCGTGCTGCTCTTTGCCAAAAATGTTGCCCGCCCCTCTTATTTCAAGGTCGCGCATTGCTATTTTAAAGCCGCTGCCAAGGCTGGAAAATTCCTTAATGGCTTCAAGGCGTTTGTACGCCTCATCTGTAAGGTGTTTGTCTTTAACGTAGGTCAAATATGCATAGCTGAGCTTGTCTGAACGGCCTATGCGACCACGAAGCTGGTAAAGCTGGCTAAGTCCCAATCGGTCGGCTTCGTACACTACCATGGTGTTGGCCTTTGGAAGGTTTATGCCGTTTTCAATCAGTGTTGTCGCCACCAGAACGTTGTAAAAACCTTGATACAGGCGTTCAATTGTATTTTCTAGCAGTTTTTCCGGCATTTGGCCATGGGCTACGCCTATTGAGACATTAGGCAGCAGATGACGAAGGTGAGCGGCAAGCTCCTCTATGCTTTCAACGCGATTGTACACCACTAGAACCTGACCGCCGCGTGAGAGCTCACGAGAGATAACGTCTTTTATGATGTCGTCGTTTTCTTCTGTAACATAGGTTTGAATTGGCAGTCTGTCCCTTGGCGGTGTTTCAATGATTGAAATGTCGCGTATCCCTGAAAGTGACATGTTGAGAGTACGCGGAATTGGTGTGGCAGAAAGAGTGAGTACATCGATATTTCTATTTTGGTCCTTGATTTTTTCTTTATGCTCGACGCCGAAGCGCTGCTCTTCGTCAAGAATGAGAAGGCCTAGGTCGCGGTATTGAACATCTTTGTTGAGCAGTCTGTGTGTGCCAATGAGCATATCGATTTCGCCCTCTTTGAGTCTGGCAAGGATATTGCGAATCTGCTCTGGCGTTTTGAATCTGTTGATGACTTCGACTTTAACGCCAAAAGGTTCGAGTCGCTCTTTGGCTGTGATGTAGTGCTGCTGTGAAAGAATTGTTGTTGGGCAAAGCAGGCTTGTTTGTTTGCCGTTGTAGCTGCATTTGAAAGCTGCACGAAGGGCGACCTCTGTTTTACCAAAGCCAACATCGCCGCAAATCAGTCTGTCCATGACTTTATCAGATTCCATGTCTTTGTCAATGTCACTGATTGCTTTCAGTTGGTCTGGGGTTTCTTGAAAGCCGAAGGCGTCAGCAAATTGTTTTTCAAGGAAGTCGTCGCGTTTGAATTTGAAGCCTTTGATTGTCTGGCGGGCTTTATATATTTCCACCAGGCTGATTGCCATTTCCTTTACGCTGGAACGGACGCGGTCTTTAAGGCGAGAGAACTCAGCTCCGCCAAGTGATGAGAGCTTTGGCGCTGTTTCGCCGCCAATGTATGCTGAGATTGTATTGGCCTCTTCGCTTGGCAGATAGAGGATATCGCCATTTTTGTATTCGATGACGAAATAGTCTTTTTCGACATCGCTGATTTTCATGCGCTCTATTTTAATGCATTTGCCTATGCCGTGAAAGCTGTGAACGACATAGTCGCCAAGTTTTGGCAGATAAAATACCGAATGTCGGCTTTTGGAGAATGTGGACTGGCTGCTTCTGAAAAGGCTGTCGCAGCCTATGCCTATAACGCCTTCTCTCAAAAATGAAAAAGAGTATGGCAAAGCAAGCGGCGAAATGTACACGTTGCCCTTTTCTAGTTTTGTGTCAGGCTTGTATTCTGTGAAGGCAATAGAATTTTCTGTCAAGAAGCCAGCAAGGTTTTTCTGGAAGCGCTCCTGCCCTGCAAAAAGGATTATTGCCTGACCCAGGTTTTTAAAGTCGGCAATGTCCTGTTTGAGAGCCATGAAGTCTGTCAGATAGCTGCGCGGCGAAATTTTTTCATTGTAATAATCTGGCGTCGAGGTCTGGAAGTTGTCAAAAATATGGTCAGCACGCTGGCAAAGCTCATCAAATTCGGCATAAAGGCTGCTGTTGAAACCAGACATGACCGAATAGCTTTGGAAAAGAAGGTCAATCTCCTCGCTCAGCTTTTTAGGCTCATCGATTATCTTTGCGCCTTCAAGGTCAAAAACAGTATTTTGCCCGATTGGCAGGTTTGAAAGCGGCAAAGCGACTTCGTCAAACTGCGAAAGATTTTTCATTGTGGTTTCATCGAAAGTGGAAATGCTTTCAACAGTGTCATCGAAAAATTCAATTCGGTAAGGCCGTTCATTACTTGTTGTAAAGACGTCAAGGATATCTCCACGCACAGCAAACTGGCCTGGCTCTGACGCAAGCGAAGACCTTGTATAGCCGTTCTCGGAAAGAGATTGAATAATATTATCGAAATTGTACACTCCGCCCTTTTTTATCTGTATTGGCTTGAATTTTAAAAGGTCAAACCTGACAATCATTGAGCATGGCAGGAATATCAAAGTGTCGACAGCCTTTGAAAGATATTTACTGATAGCATCTGCAAAAGGCAGCAAGTTGGGGTCATTTTCGTTGGTGTTTTCACGGGCGGCTGAAACAATGATTACATTTCGCCCTAATCCTTCAAGGCCGCGCTTGATTTTTGTGGCTGAAACAAAATTATTGCACAAAAAAATCAGGCGATCGAACTGATGCAAAAGTACTGTCTTTTCTCCATCGCCTAAATCTGAAATTACCCTGTTTTTTGTTATTTTTGACAAGTGGTCTGCCAAGATTTTCAATTTTTACCTCATGAAGTAATTTTTGATATTATTGTATCGGCTGCATTCTGGACAGCTTCATCAAAAAGTTTTTGTTCGTCTGGCTTGATGTTTGAAAGCACATAATCGGCAAGGTCGCGCCCCTCGTCACGGCCTATGCCTATGCGAACGCGCTCGAAGTCTTCGCCGATGTGCTCAACAAGGCTTCTCAGTCCGTTGTGAGTGCCTGGCTTGCCGTGTTCGCGATAGCGGACTTTGCCTTTTGGAAGGTCGATATCGTCAACAGCAACTATAATGCGAGCGTCTGAATATTTTTTCTTGACAAGCATGGCTGCCTGACCGCTGTTATTCATGTAAGTTGCCGGCTTGACAAGCATTATATTTTGTCCATTAAAGCTGCCCTGACCGATTATTGATTTGAATTTTTCTTTATCGACCGGTATGCCCATCATTTGAGAGAGGCGGTCAATCACTTTAAAGCCGAGGTTGTGAAAGGTGTTCTGATATTGAATGCCGATATTGCCAAGTCCAATGATGATGATCATGATTACAGCTCCTCATTTACAATCTGGCTGCAAGGTTGAACAGCTTTGCCTTGTGAGATTTTGCTGTTTGACACAAAGCAGTTTTCAAGAGTTGTGTTGCCTGCAATGATGCTGTCTGAGATTATGTTGCCGCTGCGCAAGATTGTGCCAGATGCAACAATACTTTGTCCGCTGATGATGTTGTTTGGATAGATCACAACACCGCTGTCAATTTCCACGTCAGCGTCAATAAAGACAGTGTTTTGTCCATAGATGATTACGCCATTTTTGATGTGGAAAGACAATATTTTATTGTACAAAAATGATGCCATAAAAGCAAGTGTGCGAGCGGAGTCGGCAATCATGAGATTTTTGTTTTCGTATGCGGCTTTACCTTGTGCGTAGTCGGTGACATTTCTCAAATATTCAGTGCGAATGACAAAGCCGCGTGGCAGCTGCAAAAAGTTCATATGATGCGATGAAAAATAGTTGCAAACATCATGAAAAGTTGCTCGGTCAAGCAAAGGTGTATCAGAGTAAAAAACCGCAATGATATCCTTTTGAGTATTCATTGAACGAAGGCGGTCAAAGATATTTTGACTGTCTTCAATCACCTTTTTTTCGCAATCGCCACCCGCATTTATCACCCAGTCGATAAGTTTTTTGCCGCAAAGCAAGTGGTCCGGCATATTTGCAACAACGCTGTCGTTGTATGCGCGAACAGCAACAAAAAGTACCTCATCTTTAATCCAGTCTGTGTTCACTGGGCGAATGAGCGACTCTGGTATGCTTGATGATTGTTCCTCTTCCTCTTGCAGAGCATCAAAATCAAAAGAGATTTGATTTTCTGCCACCAATAATTCAAATTCATTTTCCATGCAAATAGTATATATTTTTTAATGCTTTT
>CAMLUY010000043.1 GCA_946487985.1 uncultured Clostridia bacterium | reverse complement strand
ATTTAGGCAACTAAACTCCTGCTTTTGTGCATTTTGCGAGCATCCCCTCACTTGATTTTCGGCAGCCTGCTTAATTTGTCTACAATCTGAACAGCAAATCTGCTGTTTTTTTATTTTTTATTATTTCAAACTTGGCGAGGCGTTGTTGTTTTTGGCAGCTGCGTTGTATTTTGTTTGCTTTTGGAATGCTTTTTTGATAGAATGTTTGCAAGATTTGCGAGGACTGTATGGTAATTTGTGGAAAAAACTATGAACTTTCACTTGCGCCAATGGCTGGCGTTTGTGATGTGGGATTTCGAGAGGTTTGTGTGCAGCACGGTGCTGATGTGACTTATAGCGAGATGCTTTCATGCAGGGCAATGCTGCACAATCCCAAGAAGACCGAATATATGACAGAGATTTCTGCCCATGAAAAGTTTGTGATAGGTCAAATTTTTGGCCACGAGAGCGATGTTATGGCGCAGGCTGTGACAAACCAGCTGCTGGCAAAGTTTGACATGCTTGACATCAATATGGGCTGCCCAGCGCCTAAAATAGTGAAAAATGGCGAGGGAAGCGCGCTGATGAAAAACCTACCGATGGCATACAAGATTATTTCAGAGTGCGTGAAGGCGTCTGACAGACCGATATCTGTAAAGTTCAGGCTGGGCTTCGACAGCGATATCAGCCGCGAGTTTGGGCGAATGTGCGAAGATGCAGGGGCGGCTTTTGTCACCCTTCATGCACGCACGACAGTACAGGGTTACAGCGGCCGCGCTGACCTTGAAGCCATCGCCAGGCTGAAATCTGCCCTCAAAATACCAGTTATTGGCAATGGTGATGTGGTCGACAAGGAAAGCTATCAGCGCATGCTGCAAACAGGGGTTGACGGAGTGATGATTGGTCGTGGCGCGCAGGGGCGGCCGTGGATTTTTGACGAGCTGAAAGGCAAGGCATTTACAGGTAACGTTTTTGATGTAATAGTGCATCATGTAGAGGTGCTGCGCAAGCGATATGACGAAAGATATCTGACCCTTTATCTGCGCAAACACTTTCTGTGGTATTGCGCTGGCGTTGAAGGCGCGAGCGAAATACGGCAAAAACTGGCGACAAGCCCGTCTATTGACCAAAGTTTGAACCTTTTGCAAGAATTGTTTTGCAAATGATTTTGATTTTTTTTAATATTGTTGTAAAATTTAAATGTAAAAATCGTCTTTGACACTTTGGAGGTAAAAATGAAACGTACAATAACTGACCTTGTAAAGCTGAAAGGCAAAAGAGTGCTTTTGCGTGTGGACTTCAATGTTCCGCTTGACGATGCAGGAAAAGTCATGGACGACACTCGAATTGTCAAAGAAGTGCCTACAATCAAATATTTGTCGGACAAGGGCGCAAAGGTGATCATATTGTCACACCTTGGCAGACCGAACGGCGAATATGACGTCCGCAAATCGCTTTGGCCGGCGGCACTTGAACTTGCGAAAAATCTGCCAAAGTGCAATGTGTCATTTTGCAACAAGGTGATTGGTAAAGAGGTTGACGACAGAATTGCTGCCATGAAAGATGGCGATATTCTTTTGCTTGAAAACGTACGTTTTCACAAAGAGGAAGAGGAGTGCGACATGAAATTCGCACGCAAGCTTGCCAGAATGGGTGACATTTTTGTGGACGACGCTTTTGCTGTTGCACACAGGCAGCATGCAAGCAATTTTGGTGTGGCTCGCATTCTGCCAAACGCCATTGGATTTTTGATGGAAAAAGAGCTGACATCGCTTGCTCAAATTTTTGAAGCGCCAAAAAGGCCGCTGGTTGCGATAGTTGGCGGAGCAAAAGTCGAGTCAAAGGTTAAAATTCTTGATAAGTTTGTCGACAAAGCTGATGTAATTTGCATTGGTGGCGCGATGGCGTACACCTTTATGAAGGCGCTGGGCAAACCGGTAGGAATGTCGCTTGTGTTTGATGACAACCTTGACGAAGCGAAAGACATACTTCTTCGGGCGCACGCCGCAGGCAAGCGAGTGCTGCTGCCTGTCGACCATGTCTGCATACGCAAGTCAGCGCCGTCACGGGTGTTTGTAACAAGCAACTTGACCGGCGATATGGTTGGATATGATATTGGACCGAAGACCATTAAGATGTTTACCGATGAAATCAAGTCGGCAGGCGAGGTGTTCTGGAATGGCACAATGGGGCTGTATGAGCTTGACGCATACAGGCAGGGTACACATGAAATTGCACTGGCAATGGCAAGCACAAAGGCTCATACCAGTGTGGGCGGTGGTGATACCGTGGCAATGATCAATCTTTACAGATTGGGAAATAAAATCAACTATATTTCAACTGGCGGCGGTGCGGCACTGCAATATCTTGAAGGTGGCAGCCTGCCAGCAGTTGAGGTAATTCAGGAGAAGATAAAATGAACAAAATCATAATTGCAAATTTCAAAATGAACAAAACGTCTACTGAAACCAAGGACTATTTGGTCAGGCTGCTTTCAAGGTTCGACAATGCTGGCGATGACAGACTGATGCTTTGCCTGCCATACACATCGCTTGCAATCGGCAAGTTTATGCTTGAAGGCAGCAAGATTGAACTTTGCGCACAAAACATGAGCGAAGAGGACGAGGGGCGCTGCACCGGCGAAATCAGCGGGCGCATGCTGAAAGACGCTGGCGTTGAATATGTCATCATCGGTCACAGCGAGCGCCGCAAAAAATTCAAAGAAGACAGCCGGATTATCAACAAAAAGATTAAGTCGGCACTCAAAAATGGTCTGGGCGTAATACTTTGTGTTGGCGAAAGCCTTGCCGACAGAAATACTCTCAAAACGCTTGACGTACTTAAAGAGCAGATTGAAGACGCCCTCAAAGGCTTGTACGAGAACGAGCTTGAAAAAATCATCATCGCCTATGAGCCTGTCTGGGCAATCAGCAGTGGCAAAACGCCTACTTCAAAAGAGGTGGAAAAGGCATTCAAGGGCATTCGCAAAATCATTGCGGCAGACTTTTCAGCCAAGGCTGGCGAGGAAATTGCCATTGTCTATGGCGGAAGCATTGATGTCAAAAATGCAAGGCAGTTTGCTGACGTGAAAGGCGGCAACGGACTGCTTGTTGGAGGCGCTAGCCTTGACGCTGCAACGCTGATGCAAATCGTTGCCGTTGTGTAATGCCGTAACAAAATTGTCAAGTTTTGTCTTGACAACAAAGGCTAAATTGGATATCATATTGAAGCAACCAAAAGCGAAAAAATTACAGGAGAAATATGGAAAATACCGCGCTTTACAGAAAATACCGACCTCAAACTTTTGAGGAAGTCATTGGTCAAGAGCATATCACACGGGCACTGCAAAACCAGATTGCCAGTGGCAAGATTGGACATGCCTATCTTTTTACAGGCTCGCGCGGTATCGGCAAGACCTCAATCGCTCGAATATTTGCCAGAGCTGTCAACTGCGAAAACTCTCAGAACGGCTCGCCTTGTGGCAAGTGTAGCGCCTGCACAAGGCTGCAAAATGAAAGCGACATCAACATTATCGAGATTGACGCCGCCTCAAACAATCGCGTTGACGACATACGCGAGCTGCGCGAAAAAGTCAAGTTCATGCCGGTTGGCACAAAATATAAAGTTTACATCATCGACGAAGTTCACATGCTTTCAGACAGCGCATTCAACGCGCTCTTGAAAACGCTTGAAGAGCCGCCATCGCATGTTATTTTCATTCTTGCAACAACAGAGGCGCACAAGCTGCCGGCTACCATTTTGTCAAGGTGCATCAGGTTTGACTTTCGACTTGTATCGGTCAAGGACTTGACGCGGCTGCTTCAAAAGGTTTTTGACAGCGAGCAAATTGACTATGACGAAGACGCGCTCAGGCAGATTGCTGTTGCTGGCGAGGGCAGCGTTCGTGACACGCTTTCTATTGCAGACTGCATTGTCGCGTACGCTGATGGCAAAGTGACCAAAGAGGGTGTTATGAAAGTGCTTGGCAGCACAGACTATGACCTTCTGGTAAAGTTCTTTGGGCTTTTGCATGATAAAGATGTTGGCGGAGTGCTTGAATTTGTCAGCGAAGTCGACAATTCAGGCAAAAATATGTCGGTGCTGGTCAAAGAGCTGTCGCGGCATGCGCGCAACCTGCTGATATGCCGTTCGTGCAGACAGGCAAACGACATATTAAATTTGCCTGACGACGTTTTTGAAAAATATATGGCTCAGTCAGACCTCTTTGACGAGCGAACATTGATTTCATATATGCAGGCGTTCGGCGGGGCTGAGAATGAGCTTCGCTACACCCTTTCACCACGACTGCTGCTTGAAACGCTTGCGCTGTCGGTTATGACAGGCAGCAGCGGCGAAGATGTAAAAAAAAAACTGAAAATAGCAGCGCAAATGGGCAGCATTAGCCCGCGAACCGTTTGGGGCAAAGTGGTGCTGTACTTGAAAGAACGCAGACTGATTGCTCTGCATGTGGCCTGCGGCGACATCACAGATGTGGCAATCAGCGGCAATGATTTCATAATAAATATTGACGACGGCATGATGCTCAACCTTATGCGAGAGGGGCGACGTGAAATTGAATCGGCGCTGCGCTGGCAGGGGTTGGAGCTGAATGTGGTAATCAATACAAAAAATATCATAAAAAGTCCTTGTGAGCAGGACGTTGAAAAGCTACAAAAGATTTTTGGAGAAGTTTTGACCATAAAGGGAGGAAAATTCAATGGCATACAATAACTTTGGTGGATTTGGTGGCGCAAACATAAACAATCTGATGCGCCAGGCACAAAAGATGCAAGAGGAGATGGCTCGCGCAAAAGCACAGCTTGAAGAGAGCGAGTTTACCTCATCGGTAGGTGGCGGTATGGTTGAAGTCAAGATGATGGGTGACAGAACCTTGAAATCGATTTCAATCAAGCCAGAAGTTGTTGACCCTGACGACGTTGAAATGCTTGAAGACCTTGTTGTATCGGCAGTCAATGATGTGCTTGGGCAGATTGCAAGAAAGGAAAAAGAAAACATGCCAAATATTCCTGGCATGATGTAAAATAAAAATGGCAAAAGCATGAAATATGTGCGCTTTTATGTAAAAATTGCAAAAAACGAGAGAAAAACATGCAAAATGATGTAATTGAAAAACTGATTGAACAATTTCGTTCCTTGCCTGGCGTTGGGTACAAAACCGCTCAACGCTATGCTTTTTCAATCATTGAGGGCAAGGCCGAGCGCGCGAAAAGGTTTGCCGAAGCAATAACCGAGGCAAAGTCAAAGATTGGATTTTGCAAGGTATGCGGCAACTTTACCGACCAAGATGTATGCAACATTTGCAGGACTCGAAATCGCAAGATTGTTTGCGTGGTCAAAGAGCCAAAGGACATTCTCTCAATGGAGAAGGTCAAGACCTACAATGGCGTATACCATGTGCTTTTTGGCACTATCAGTCCGCTTGAACATCGAGGGCCAGACGACATCAAGATTAAGGAGCTGCTTGCTCGCATTTCAAGTGATGGTGTTGAAGAGGTCATCATGGCGACAAATCCAGACGTTGAAGGCGATGCAACCGCGATGTATATTGCAAAGCTGCTTCGTCCGCTTGGGGTAAAGGTCACGCGTATTGCACAAGGCGTATCAATGGGCAGCGACCTTGAATATGCCGATGAAGTCACACTGTCAAAGGCGCTTGAAGACAGACGCCAAATTTGACATTTTACAAACTAAGTAGTAGGAGCGAAAGATGATTACTGAAAAAATTGAGCAGCTGCTGAATGATGCGGCGAAAAAGATAGGGCTTTCTGACAGCCTGACTGTTTCATTTTCAAACATGCCAAAGCTTTGTGATTTTCAATGCAATGACTGCTTCAAGCTTGCAAAGACTGCTGGATTGGCGCCGCTTGAACTTGCAGAAAAAATAGTGGCAAACCTTGAAAAGGATGGCGATTTTTACTTTGAGGCTGTCAAGCCGGCGTTCATAAACATCAAGCTGACTGACCAAGGCTTTGAAAAACTTGGTCAAACCATTTTGAGCAGTGAAAACTGCGGACTTGAAAAACACAAAAACGGTCAACGCGTGATCCTTGACTATGGCGGAGCAAACATCGCAAAGACACTGCACGTTGGGCATCTGCGCCCAGCAATAATTGGCGAGGCAATTAAGCGGCTTTATCAGCAGCTTGGTGACAGCGTAATCAGCGATGTTCACCTTGGCGACTGGGGCTTGCAGCTAGGTTTGACCGAGCTTCAACTTTTTGAAGATGGCGTGCTTGATTTTTATTTCGGCAAGTCGGACAAGCCTGCCGAAATCACACTTGAAATGCTGAATGAGGCCTATCCAAAGGCAAGCACACGGTCAAAAGTTGATGACGTTTTCAGAGAAAAAGCCGAAGAATGGACACTGAAAATACAAAAGAAAGAGCAACCATATTTTGACATCTACAAAAAAATCAAAGACGCCAGTGTGCCAAAGATAAAGGCAAACTATCAGGCGCTGGGCGCGCAATTTGATGAGTGGTACGGTGAAAGCGACAGCTCTGATTATGTGGACGAAGCGATTGCAATAATCGAGAAAAAAGGCCTGCTGCATGAAAGCGACGGGGCTATGGTTGTTGACGTAGCAACCGAAAATGAAAACATACCGCTGCCGAAAGCCGACCCGCAAGAGCCGCAACGATACAAAAACCCAATGCCGCCAGCAATAATCAAGAAAAGCAATGGCGCGGTGCTGTATGCCACCACCGATATTGCCACAATATTGATGCGCAACAAGCTTCACAACAATCCAGACCGAATAGAGTACATTACCGACCAGCGTCAGGCGATGCACTTCACTCAAGTTTTCAGGGTATGCAAGCTGTCAGGCATTTCGCCAGAAAATCAACAGCTTTTGCATATTGGGCATGGGACAATGAATGGCAAAGACGGCAAGCCTTTCAAAACCCGCGAAGGGGGGACGCTTAAACTTGAAGACATGATCAACTTGCTGATTGAAAAAGCCGGCGAAAAGCTCAAATCAAATGGACAAGAATTTGACCGCGACCTTGCCCTCAAAATTGGTGTTGCTGCAATGAAGTTTGGCGACCTTATCAACAACGTGGGCAAAGACTATGTGTTTGACCTTGACAAGTTTTTGTCTTTTGAGGGGAAAACAGGTCCATACCTTCAATACACGGCCGTAAGGATAAACTCCATACTTGCCAAAGTTGAAAATGTGAAAGAAGGGCAGTTCAAAGTTTACAGCGACGATGAGCGCGATATTTTGCGTGCCGCTGTAAGGCAGCTCTCGTCATATGAGGTCTGCTATAAAGAAAAGTCACTCGCAGCGCTCTGCGCGTCGACCTTTGACCTTGCAAGCGCCTTTTCAACTTTTTACAACAACCACAGCGTTATTGGCGAAACCGATGAAGAAAAGAAGTCAAGTTTTGTTCAGCTTTTGAAGATGGTCAAAAAGCTGCTTGCTCAGGCACTGCATGTGCTTGCAATCGAAGTACCTGAAAAAATGTAAAAAAATTTAAAAAAAGGTATTTACAAAATCAAAAAAATATGCTATGATATAGGCAAGTTATGGAGGATAACTATGACAAAAATACGCTATACAATCAACCTTAATAATACAGTTGTTGCAAATAAAACTAAAATAAAAGTTACAGAAAAAACATTTGTTGGTCAAATTGGAAAAGAAAAAGAAGAAGAGGAAAGAAATATTTAGTAAAAGTCTTTTTTTGCCGCAAAATAGAGGGCTTTTTCAGGCCTTCTTTTTTATTTAAAAAAATATTATTTCAATATTTTTGTTTGATAAAAAAAATAAAAAAATTTTTCATAAAAATAAAAAAACATATTTTTATTTTAAAATAAAAAATAAAATAACATTATTTTTAAAAAAATATTTATTT
>CAMLUY010000042.1 GCA_946487985.1 uncultured Clostridia bacterium | reverse complement strand
TTTTGCTTACAAATGCCTAACGGCGCTTGCAGACAAAACTTCCGATAATATAAATATGGCAAAGATTAAAAAAGAAACAAAAACTAAACTGATTAAAATTGCGATAATCTTGGTGGCACTGGCAGCGATCGCGCTGGCAATTTATTTGCCGCTTGAACTTACTGGGGTGATTGATAAAATTGACAGCGCTGAAAAGCTGCGCCAAATCATTGCGGGTGGCGGGGCGTACAGCTATGTGATTTTTATTGTCATTCAGTTTTTGCAGGTGACATTTTTGCCGCTGCCCGCCGTTGTGACAACGGTGGCTGGCAGTCTTGTTTTTGGCCCATGGCTGACGTTCGGGCTTAGCTTGCTTGCTGTATTTGCCGGCAGCCTGTTTGCCTTTTTCCTTGGCAAAAAGATTGGGCATCGCTTGATTGTGTGGGTGGCTGGCGAAAAAGAAACTGCGAAGTGGGAGGAAAAGCTGTCGCGCGGCAAGCTGATATTTTTCCTGATGATGCTGCTGCCAATTTTTCCTGATGATATTTTGTGTATTGTTGCAGGCGCGATTGGCATGAGCTATGGCTTTTTCATTTTCACCAATCTTGTGACAAGGCCGATATCTATTGGGCTGACCTGCTTTTTTGGCAGCGGTGAAATCATACCATATTCGGGCTGGGGCATTCCTGTTTGGATTGTGCTTGTAATTTTGATGGCGATATTGTTTTATCTCAGCTATCGGTATCAGCCCCAAATTGAAAATGCTGTCGTCAAGCTTGCCGATAAAATCAAAGACAAACTTGGCATAACTCGCCGCAGCAAGAGGCGAAAAATTGCGAGAGCGCATTGCATTTGCAAAAGCAGCCGCGCCTTGGCGCTCGCCACACCGCCGACAAGCATGAAACAAAGGAAATATCGACCGATTTCAGTTCAAACTCAGGTTATTGAAGTATAGTCGCAAAAATAAAAGCTGCCGACATTTTGAATTACAAAGACATCGGCAGCTTTTTGTATCAAAAGATTTTTTTAAAAGTCAATGAGCGTATTACAACGCGTTCGTTTTATTTTTAGGAGCATCACCGATCAAATAAACATAGCTAGGAAATGCGGAATGGTGAACTTCTTATCTGCTATTCCAATATTGCCGCCAATTAGCTTAATAGCAATAGACGGCGAAAATTCTTCTATAAATGAATCAAGCGATTTCGTAGCAGCATTACCTGCTTTAACTTCAATCGGAATAATTTCGCCATCCTTTTCAATAATAAATTCAAGCTCTGAGCTGTCGTTCGGCTTGTAATAATGGAGCGTGTATCCATTCTTTACAAGAGTCTCGGCAACGAAGTTTTCATATATGCCGCCTTTAGCAAAACCTTTCAGCGTTCCGTTAAGTAACGCCTGCTTAGTTGAAAAACCGAACAGTGCAAGCAAAAGTCCAGTATCTGCCATATAAAGCTTGAATTCATTGTCTTTTTCATAAATCTTGAGCGGCAATATAGGCGTTGTAGTATTATAGCAGATGTGAGCCATATTTGCATCATGCAACCACTGAACGCTATCGCCGAATTTGCGCGAGGTGGCATTCTTCTCAACTTCGGAATATTTGAACTTCTTGTTCTCTCTGGCAAGCTGATGAGGAATGCTGTCATAGCACTGGCGAACTTTCACCTTTTCTGCCCCCTTGGCATGCTGGGAAATATCATCTGCGTAAGATAACAAAATCTTATCTTGGATCTCCTGTACTTTGGTGAAATCTTTAAACTTTGCAAAACTTGCAACTGCTTCGGGCATTCCGCCTACTACAAGGTATTCACGAAGCAACGATTCAAATTTTTCAAGGACCTCAGGCGGGACCTTCTTCTTTGAAGTATAAAAGCTTTTGAGATAAGCAATAGTATCATCGGTGTAACCGTATGCCCATAGAAATTCCTCGAAATCCATTGAGTACATCATCACGGTTTTTTCGTAGCCGACTGGGATAGATTCGACAGGCTTGACCTCGTCATCGTCGTCCTTGCCGTACGAAAGGCCAAGAAGCGAGCCCGATGCAATTATATCATATCGGCCGTCCTCCGCAAGAAACTTAAGTGCAGTTCGCGCGCCTGCACACTTCTGAATTTCATCGAAGAAAATAAGCGTCTTGCCGGGAATCAGCTTGACACCTGGAATGTTGGCTGTCAATCGTTTGTATATTTCTTCTGCCGTCTTGTCGCCGTCAAAGATGACCTTCAAGCTCTTCTGCTCGTGGAAGTTGATCTCAACAAAGCTTTCATATTCGTTTTTTGCAAATTCACGGATAAGATATGTTTTGCCAACCTGTCTCGCCCCCTTTACCAAAAGGCAGTCTTTCTTAGCTTCGCTCTTCCATGCGAGTAATGTGTCGTACATCTTGCGTTTTAACACAATATCACCTCATTTCTTGAACATTATTATATCATAGCCCTGACGCATTGTCAAGCGTTATGCATGTTTTGGGATAGCGAAATAACAGAATTATGCATATTTTGGCATGTTGTAAATTGCAAATTATGCATATTTTAGATGCTTAAAAGCTCGAATTGTGCATATTTTTTTCAAACAGTCTATGCGAAATAAAAATATAACCTACGCAAAAGTGGTGAACAATAGTTTTTCATGAGTAATTAACAGGTATAATCTGTCAATTGAAAGATTTTTTTGAGTTCAATTAACACTTAAACAGCTCTAACTTTTTGGGGACAACATAAAAATCAGCCCTAATCTTGCGATAAGGCTGATTTTTTGTGCGGAATGCATTAATTTGGTCGAAGTGGCGGGATTCGAACCCACGGCCTCTTGGTCCCGAACCAAGCGCGCTACCAACTGCGCTACACCTCGAAAGCACATGTATATTCTAATATATTTTTATGAAATTTTCAACCGTTTTGGCAAAAAATGAAGGATAGTTTTTTAGGTTTGCAAAAAATCAAAAAATTTGTCTAAAATCCTTCGCAGTAAAAATTAAATATGATATAATGAAATCACCAAGTGGCAGGCAAGAACTTTGGCTGTTTGACGCGAGAGGCTCGGCTGAGCTTTTGAGAGCAAGGAAACTTTATTGGCAAACGGGCAAAGCGCGAAATATATTTATGCTAGGGGGAATATGGCAAAAAATAAGATTGAGAAAAAGATAAAAAATAAGGTTGAAAAAAGCGCTAAAAAACGGCCGCTGACCTTTTTGCTGATGGTGGTGCTTCTGCTGGGCTGTGGCGTTGGCGGCTATTTCACTGCAAGCGCTATATGCAAGAACGACTGCTTTGAAATCATCGGCGAAAAAGAGGTTGTTTTGACTGTGGGCGAAACATTTGTTGATGAAGGCGCAAGGGCAATATCGTTTGGCAGGGACATCTCTGACAAGATTGTCGTTGCTGAAAACACCGTTGACACCGAAAAGGCAGGGCAATACTACATAAAATATACCGTTGACGATTTCAGGTTCAAGGGCGTAGAGCGATACCGCATTGTTATTGTGGAGGAGGTGAGCGCATGAAAGCTGGTAAAATCATTTCCACCATACTTTTGGCAATAGTGGTAGCCGCCGTGGGCTTTGTGGCTGGTTTTTTCATCAATGTGACGCTGTCAAAGCCAGAGTCGGACACGCTGGCGCTGGGCGATCTGTCCATTCATTTTATTGAGCTTGGCAACAAGTACACCGGCGACAGCATCTACATCAAGGCCGGCGAAACAGACATTCTCATTGACGCTGGCAGCAGATATGACTCGGCAACTGCAATCACTCAATATGTTGACCAGTATGTTACAGACGGCAAGCTTGAATATGTCATTGCAACTCATGCCGACCAAGACCACATTTCAGCTTTTGTGTCTACTGCAAGCCGCGAAGGCGTGCTTGAACATTATGACGTTGGCACAATCATTGACTTTCCGCGAACAAATAAAACGGGTGGTGACGCCAGCGTAATTGGCAGATATCGTGCGGCACGTGACGCAGCTGTTGAGCGTGGGGCGGTTCATTACACCGCGCTGCAATGCTTTGAAAAGACAGACGGCGCAAGCAATACTTTCCAGCTTGCCGACAATATTGAAATGGAGATTTTGTACAATAAATATTACACCTCATACAGCAGCGATGAAAACAACTATTCGGTTTGCATGATGATCAATCAGGGCGACAATCACTTTTTGTTCACAGGCGACCTTGAAGAAGATGGCGAGAAAGCGCTTGTTGAATACTATGGTGACAGCCTGCCAGAGTGCGTGCTTTACAAGGCTGGTCATCACGGCTCTGCAACATCAAGTACGCCAGAGCTGATGGCTGCAATCAAGCCTCAATATGTGGTCGTTTGCTGCTGCTGCGGTTCGAGCGAATATACTGACAACAATCTAACCCAATTCCCAACCCAAGATTTTATCAATAATGTCGCACCATATACAGAAAACATCTATGTTACATCAATGGCTGTCGCATCTGTACCAAAAGATGAGTGGAGCTCAAACGGGCAGGTGAAATCCATGAATGGCAACATCGTCATTTCGGTAAGCCGCAGCGTTGTCAGCGTTCAATGCAGTGGCGACAACAGGGTTTTAAAGGACACTGAATGGTTTGTCCAGAATCGTACCTGGCCAAGTAATGGGAAATAGCAAACATAAAAAGCCGTCAAGCTTGACGCCTGGCAGCTTTTTTATTTTGATTTGATTTCTCGGAAAAGCAAACAATAATTTTTCACAAAAAGAAATATTTTTTTATTTTATGCACACAACAATATTGCATTAATTCCAATTCAATATGGCATTTTTCGCGATATTGCACTACTTTAATCATGAATACAAGGTAAAAAGTTATGATTAAAAAACTATTAAAAAATATGTAAAAAAATAGCAAAAAAAATTACGAAAAATCAGCAATTTTGTTGGTAAAAATAAATTATTGTGTTATACTACAACTATTGAAAGGGGAAAAGTATGAGCTCACTTTTTTGTGCGATTGACAATTCGTTAAATTCATTTTTTGAGCATTTGACTCAGGCGCTTGGCTATGGCGGGTTGCTTGCCTTGGCTCTTGCAGTTGAAGTGCTTTTTATTGTTGTCTTTTTGATAAAGACGTTTTATTCATATGAAGCGCGCCTCAAACGCGGCCTTGACAGGGCAAACAAGTGGCTGTTCAAAAATAAAAAGATTGACAGCAGCAATATCAGGGCTTTCAACGCCGTCATAAAAAAAGGACCAAAACGTTTGGTGTATTTTTGGCAACAATACATACTCTATCGTGATGGTGACCCATCAAAATATCTTACAGAAGAAAATCTGATCAACAATCCGCTCAAAACCAGCAGTTGGCAGAACAACATCAGAAATCTGGGCTTGCTGACAGCTGTTTGGTCGTTCGTGTCATTTATTTTTGGTTTGGCGACGCAATATGAATCTGAACTCGGACCTCAGCCTATCGCAGTAGCGCTGATGCTGCCAAGCTTTGTTGCAATACTTGGCACAATCGCAATCATTGGTCTGAAAGGCAACCGTGTTGCAAACCTTGACGACACCTATCATATGTATCACCTTTTCGCAAGGTTCATTGACAATGCATGTGCCGACCTGACACCATTCATTGACTTCAACCTTTTGTTCACGCCAAAGGAAATTGAAAATGGCAATCCGCAGTTGCGTGAATACTATGAAGCGCGCGCACGTAAAGCCAAAGAGGAGTTTGAAAACGCAAAGGCCAATGACATTCAGGTGGTTGATTACAACTTTGAAAACGTTGGCGTTGACGGAGCGCTGCTTCTCAAACGTGCGATGAAGGAAAGCGAAATCTATATCAACAAAAAAACAGCCGCTCTTTCACAGATAGCTCAAATTGAAGCGCAAAAAGACGCACTGCGCAGAAACTATGAAAATGTACAAATGGATTTGCAACGAAAAATCCAGGCTACGAAAGAAAACATACAGAAGTTGATTGAGCAGCAGGCAGCTACGACATCGCGTATTGAAGTTGGTCTTCTTCGCCAGCAACAGGAGAAGGAGTCAAACAAAAAAGCTCAGCTTCAAAAAGACTATGACAACGAAGAAAAACGATATCTCGCAGCTAAGGAAGAGCTTGAAGGAGATATCCGTGAACTGAATACCGTGCTTGACCAAAGTTTGGACGAAGTTCAAAAGGGCATGGCTGCCGAATATCAAACCTTCTTTGAAAAGGTTATGAAGACGGCATACCAGGTTGCTGAATCCCGCGTCCAAGACGAAAAACAAGAGATTGCAGATGAGCGCGACAAGAATGAGCAAGAGCTTATCAGTGTTCAAACACAAATCAAGCGCCTTATGGACGAAAACGAGACCTTGCGCGAAAGGCTCGCTCAGGAAACTGGCGACCTCAGCCTGACAAACACCGAGGAGAATGCGGAGCAAGGCTACTATGACGAATATGGCAACTATATTTATAGTGACGGCTCATACCACGACACGCAAGGCCTGTTCCATGACGTAGACGGCAAGGTTTACAACATGCAGGGCGAGCTGGTGTCATACGACCTCACGCCGGAAGAGGAAGCTGCGCGGAAAGAACAAGAGCTGCAAGATATGCAGACCGACCAGTATGGCGCATACATAGACAATGACAATAATGTCGTACCTGTCGAAGGACAAGCTTCTGAGGACGCGGGTGAAGAACCAAGTCAGGACGAAGCTGCAACAGATGATATAACTGTGGCAGATGAAAGCGGCGTGACAGAAGAGGCGCCAACCGATGACGAAATTCCAGCTGGCGGGGAAGTGCCAACTGATGATGAAGTGCCGGCCGATACAGATGAAACTCCGACTGAACAATCATTTGAAGAAGAATCTCAGCCTGAACAAATTGAAACAGATGAGGGCGGTACGCAAGAAGGCGAAACCGAAGATGCTCAAACAGAGCAGCCGCCAACTACTGATGAGCAACAAAGCGTTCTGACTGATGAAGATATCGCCAACATGTTTGCCGATGAACAGGCAACAGAAGAACCTGCTCAGCAGACAGAAAGCGAAAGCAATGCAACTCAGCCTGAGGAAAGCAAACAGCCGCAAGAGGAAGCGCAAGCACAGTCGCCGTCAAATACAACCGAAGACAAACCTGCAAATGAAGATAAGCCTGCGAAAAAGCGTGGCAGGCCTCGTAAAGTTGCAGAAGAGACACAAGAGGCTACAACTCAGCCAAAGAAACGCGGCAGACCTCGAAAGACTGCAACAGAAGAGCAACCAGTTCAAGCTGAAACACCAAAGAAACGCGGTCGACCAAAAAAGACCGAACAAACAGCAAAAGAATCGGCAGCAAAGAAGCCAGCAACGCCGAGAAAGCGAACGACAACCAAAAAAGCAGAAAGCACGCCAGCTGAAACTGCACCAAAGAAACGCGGCAGACCAAGAAAAACCCAAGAGCAACCTGACAGAACAGTGACAGCAACTGCAAAGCCAAGAAAGGCTACGACCAAGAAGTCAAGCACAACTAATGCGTCAAAAGCTCCGAGGACAAAGACAGCTGCACCAAAAGAAACAGCGGCTGCGACAGAAACCGCACCAAAGAAGCGCGGCAGACCAAGAAAGGCAACAAACGAAATGCCGCAGATTGCAGACAGCAGTTTCCTCAGCAAAATCAACGAGCTTATCAGCGCCGAAGAAAACAAATTGAAAAACATGAAGGCATACTTCAATTCAGAAATCAATGATGCACTGGTTTCTGACAGCAACAAAGAAGAGCCTCATGACCGCGATGATATTGTTCGCGCTGTTGAAACATTGAAGGCTCAAGCCGATGAGGCAAGAAACAATGGTCAGTCTGATGAACTTGCAAAAATCAACAAGCAGATTGAAGACTTGATCAAAGAGTTGTCGACAATCAATTCTGACGATGAGGGCGGCAGTCAAGCCAACTAATTCCCAGATTGAGTGTCATAATACAAAAGATAAAACACCTGCAAATTTTTAAAGTGAA
>CAMLUY010000041.1 GCA_946487985.1 uncultured Clostridia bacterium | reverse complement strand
TTATTATTTTTATCTTCGATTGCCTTAAATTGTGCATTTACGCTTTTCTTTGATACATTAAGTTTTGCCATTATCAGATCCTTTTAAAATAGTTTTTCAATTTAATTTGGCATATAAAACAGATTTGACACCTTACTTTGATATTTTATTTGATTTTTGGCATAATTTTGCTTTTGCCGCCCATATATGGTCTGAGCGACTCCGGTATGTTTACGCTTCCATCTGCATTCAAATTATTTTCGAGGAATGCAATCAGCATTCTTGGAGGCGCAACAACGGTATTGTTCAATGTATGAGCATACATTGTATTGCCATTTTTATCCTTAAATTTAATGCCAAGACGCCTTGCCTGAGCGTCTGAGAGATTTGAACATGAACCAAGCTCGCCAAAATATCTGTTTTGACGTGGGCTCCAAGCATTAAGGTCACAAGATTTGACTTTCAAATCGGCCAAATCTCCGCTGCAACATTCCATAACTTCATGAGGTATATTCAATGATTTGAAAAAATCAGATGATATTTGCCACATCTTATTGTACCAATCCATAGAATCTTCTGGCTTGCAAATGACTATCATCTCTTGTTTTTCAAACTGATGCACACGATAAATGCCTCTTTCTTCGATACCATGAGCTCCCACTTCTTTTCTAAAACATGGTGAATATGATGTAAGCATCAATGGCAGGTTTTCCTCTTTGATAATGGTGTCTTTAAATCTGCCAATCATAGAATGCTCGCTTGTGCCAATAAGATACAAATCTTCGCCCTCAATCTTGTACATCATGTTTTCCATTTCTTCAAAGCTCATTACGCCATTGACGACATCGCTTCTTATCATAAAAGGCGGAATACAATATGTGAATCCGCGATCAATCATAAAATCACGCGCATACGACAAAATAGATGAATGCAATCTTGCAACATCACCAGTCAAATAATAAAAACCATTTCCGCTGGTACGTCTTGCGCTGTCAAGATCCAAGCCGTTCAGATTTTCCAATATATCGGCATGGTAAGGAATCTCAAATTCTGCCGCTTTTGCTTGTCCAACGGTCAATCTTTGAACATTTTTACTGTCATCTTCGCCGATAGGCACGTCGTCAGCTATTATATTCGGAATTGACATCATCAGTTTTTTAAGCTTTTCTGACAGCTCGCTTTCTTCTTTTTCGATTTGAATAATGCGGTCATTGTTTTTTACAACTTGCGCCTTTATTTCATTGGCTTCGTCGATTTTCTTCTCACGCATAAGCTGTCCAATTTTGCTGCTCAGCGAGTTGCGAGCAGCTCGCAAACCATCGCCTTCTTTTTTAAGCGAGCGTATTTTCTCGTCTAAAACAAGCACTTCATCAACATAGCCCAATTTATGATCTTGGAATTTCTTTTTTATATTCTCTCTTACAAGGTCTGGATTATTTCGAATAATATTTATGTCAATCATATTTACTCTCCTTTTATAATTATATTTTGATATAAAATATTAGTCAAGCGTTTTTACAAATTTCAACAAATACCAGTTTGTTTTATTGCGAAATACTAGATATAGTAAACAAACATGCAGAATACAGACAAGTAAAAAGTTTTTACGCATAGTTTGCAAATCGTTTTGAAAATTCAAATATTAGTGGTACAATGTAAACATGAAAAATATAAATTACTATGAGCAGCGAGATATTAAAAATCGGAGAAAGATGTCAAAATATCTTGAAACACTCCCCGACTATTGTCGTGATTTTATTATTGGGATTGAAAATAATACCTCGTCACTGACAAGATACAACTATGCAATGGATTTGTATGTATTTTTCAATTTCCTGGAAAAGTCAATCTTTCATAAAAAAGCAATAGAAATCACTTTGCAAGACATTAATACCATAAAATCTCAACAGATTGAACAGTATCTGTCTGATCTCTCTTCATACATGATTGATGACAATCTTTATCGAAATACAGAACGCGGTAAAGCGCGAAAATTAGCATCGCTGAGAAGCTTTTTCAAATATCTTTATAATCATGATTGCATTGATGGCAATGTTGCAAGCAAGATAAGCACGCCAAAGCTTCACAATAAAGAAATCATCAGGCTTGAACGTGACGAAGTAAAAAGGCTGATGAATGCTATTGAAAACCCATGCGAGTTTTCACAGCGCCAAAAAGAGTACAATAAGAACACGTTTGAGCGAGATAACGCCATCGTCACCCTATTCCTTGGAACTGGAATCCGTATTTCTGAGTTGGTTGGTCTGAACCTTGAAAGTTTCGATTTCTCGCAGAATGCCTTTGTTGTAACGCGTAAAGGCGGAAATCAATCTACTTTATATTTTTCAAAAGAAGTGGCCGCCGCATTAAAAACATGGCTAGAAAAACGAGCCAGCCTGAATTTGCCAAAAGAAGAGCACGCGATGTTTATTTCTCTTCAAAACAAACGAATATCGGTACGTGCTGTTGAAAACCTTGTCAAAAAATTTGCTCAAATCGCATCGCCGCTCAAAAAAATCAGCCCACATAAGTTGCGCAGTACTTTTGGTACAAATCTTTACAAAGAGACCAAAGACATTTACATTGTCGCAGATGTGCTTGGGCACAAAGATGTAAATACTACGAAAAAGCACTATGCAGCAATAAATGAAGAGATGCGAAAGGCTGTGGCTGATGTAATCAAAATTCATGATTAATTTTGTTTTTCATGAATAATATTTGAGCTTCTGCACAAGATAATAGTGTGAAGGAGATATGCTTCACATTAAGTAGAAAGAAGCCAGACAATGAATTATGCGTTTGACTTCTTTTTATTTTGGACAAAAAATAGTTTCAAGCAGAAACTATTTTTTTTGTGTATAATCAAAAATCCAGCTGTTCAAGCATCCAATCACTGTAAATGCCATAGCCTTTTGTCGGGTCATTAAGAAAAACATGTGTTACAGCACCGACCAGCTTGCCATCTTGCACTATCGGCGAGCCGCTCATACCTTGAACAATGCCGCCGGTCAAATTAAGCAGACGCTCATCTTTTACCCTTATTACCAAGCTTTTGTCGCTGCTCTTTGCCTGATAGTTGGCCTTTATTATTTCTATGTCGTACTCTTCAAGAATGCCGCTTACGCTTGAAATAATCTTTGCTTTTCCGGTATGTATACCAAGTCGCCCCCCTATTTTTAACGACCTGTTTGAATCAAATAAGTTGCTGTCTTCGTCGATTTTGCCAAACACTCCACAATTTGTGTTTTTCTTTATTGTGCCTTGTTCATTTCGCTGAACAAATACTCCGCGAAGCTCGCCAGGCTTATTCCTTTGCCCCTTATTGATGCCAATAAGCGAACAGTCAAATATGTTGCCGCCAGTAATGGGCACTACCGAGTTTTGCTGGCCGTTGCTTACAGGATGTCCCAAAGCGCCAAATGAAAAATCACTTTTCCTGACAAATGTCAATGTCCCTATACCTGAAAGGTCATTTTTAGCCCATACCCCAAGTTTGTACTGGTTTTCGCTGTCTTTTAATAAGCCTACATTGATTGTCTTTTGCTTGTTATCCCTTATCAGTTCAACATCAATATTGTCACTATCATTTTGGCTGAGGACTTTATCAATGTCTGAAACTGATTGTATTGGCTGTCCGTTTATTTTCTGTATGATATCGCCATTTTTAAGGTATTTATTTTTTAAAATATTTCTGCTTTGAATGTCAACAACTGTATTAGAAACCACCATTGCGCCGTCGGTATTGACAGCAAGACCGATAGCCTCCCCGCCTGTGTATACCTCTTCTTCTGGAAGAATTTTGACGGTTACCTTTTTGATTGGAATAAAACCAAATAACTTAAAAATTACATCTCCGCTTTGATTTTTATCAAGACCTGTACTAAGTTGATTGTCTTTCATGGAAAGCTTGATAAAGCTGCCAAATTTTTTACTTTCGTTTGCTTCGTTGATTTCTTCATAGCTTGTGTAAAAGCCATCATTGAAAGCGGATAACTGAGAAAAATCTATATTGCTCACCAAAAAGAGCGCAAAGAACAAAAATATTAAAACAGGCATTGCCCTCTTCTTATTTTTTGGCATTATCCCCTCCAATAAAAAAGACTAACTTCTAAAAGTTAGTCTGCTCGGATTTATTATTTTTATGCATGCTTTAAAGCCCTGTCACGCATTTCGCGTGCATGAGAAAGAGCAATCTCGCTTACAAGGTCGCCGCCTGTCATACGTGCCAGGCTTGAAATAATTTTGTCTTCTGAAAGATGCTCTACGCTGGTAGTTGTCGTGTTACCGTTTTCAGATTTTTTAACATAGAAAAATTCGTCGCCATAACAAGCCACTTGTGGCAAATGGGTAATGCAAAGCACCTGGGCAAACTTTGTAATATTAGAAAGCTTTTGTCCTACAATATTACCTGTTTCACCGCTGATACCAGCATCGATTTCGTCAAAAATGAGCGTTTGCGCGCTGCCAATTCCTGCAAATATGTTTTTAACGGCCAGCATGAATCTGCTGAGTTCGCCTCCTGATGCAGTTTTTGCAAGCGATTTCATCTCTTGCCCCTTATTGGCTGAAAAGATAAACTCTACGCTGTCAATACCGTTTGATGTTGGTGAAGGCAAAGCTTCAAATTTGACGTCAAAGCTGCTCGATTTCATACCAAGCTCACGCAGCTGTGTGGTAATTTTAAAGCTTATTTCTTCGGCATACTTTTTGCGCAATGCAGTCAAATTTTGGCATGCGATGTCCAGCTGCTTTGAAATTTTTTCCTTTTGTTTTTCAAGGTCATCAATAATGGCCGCGCTGTTTTCAAGCTCATTGTAACGCTGTTTTGCCTCTTGGTAAAAATCTAGCGTTTTTTCAATCGTGCCGCCATACTTGCGAAGAAGCGATTTAATAAGGTCGTTTCGTCTGTCAAGTTCTTCAAGTTCGCCTTCGTCAAATTCAGTGCTTGATTTTATATCCGTCAGAGTCTGGCAAATATCTTCAATTTCATATCGAGCGCTGTCTAGACGTTCTCGGCAATTTTCAAGCTGCTCAAAACCAGTGAACATAGCAAGCAAGCCTGACGACTGCTGCAATGCGTTTATTGCACAGTCAGGATTATCGCTTAAAAGAGCTTCGCAGCTGCTTATTGCTTGAAAAATTTTCTCAGCATTACTTAAAAATTTCAGTCTATCTTTGATTTCTTCGTCTTCGCCAGGTCTGAGCTGAGCATCTTCGATTTCGTTTATTTGATATTCAAGTATAGATAGTGCGCGAGCCCGCTCTTCATCATTACCGCCCAGGTCTTTGATTTTTGCGTCAATATCTTGCTTTTGTTGATACAATTCTTTAACGGCATTCTTGGCCTGCTGCAATTCATCTCCGCCAAACCTGTCAAGCATACCTATATGATTTTTCACTTTAAGCATATCAATGCTTTCATGCTGAGAGTAGCTGTCAACCAGAATATCGCCGACATCTTTAAGCACCGAAAGCGTTGTTGGCAAACCATTTATTCTGATGGTGTTTTTGCCGTCCTGTGAATACGTCCTTGACAAAACAAGCTCATCTTCTTCATAGCCATATTCAGCAAGGAGCTGACACGCATGTGGATTTATCTCAGAAAACACCGCATCAACACGCATTGACTCTTCGCCGCTTCGCAGTAGAGTTTTATCAAGCTTTGCGCCCAGAACAAAGTTGAGTGCATCAAAAATAATACTTTTTCCTGCACCCGTTTCACCCAACAGGACATTGAATCCTTTGCCAAAATCGATAGTAAGAGATGAAATCAGCGCAACATTTTTTATTGATAAAGTTTGAAGCATATTCTCACCTTTAATTTAACATATTGTTTAAAGTTACAACAGCCTGACTGGCAAGTGTTGTGGTCGGAAAAATCAACATTACTGTATCGTCGCCATGAACAGCACCCATCAGCTCATTAATGTTCAGCTTATCAACAAAGCTTGACAGACCTGAGGCAAGCCCTTTCATGGTTTTGATTACTACAAGATTCATTGCGACCTTAACTGAAATTACCGCCTCTTTGAATATGGTTATGTACTTGTTTGAAATGACCTGTTCATCAGAGCCAACAAAACAGTACTTATACTTGCCCGAAGAAGACAGAATTTTGGTAAGACCAAGCTCTTTGATATCGCGCGATATTGTCGCTTGCGTAATATCAAAGTCGGCGTTTCTTAGTTCTCTTGCCAGTTCATCCTGAGTTTCAATCTCTTTTAAAGATATCAGTTCAAGGATTTTAGATTGACGAGCGCTTCTTGCCATTCTCCTTCTCCTAAATCGCTACATCGCCCTATTTTCAAGGCTTATAGCCATTATGCATATTTATAAATTCATGTTTATTCACACGTTTTTCATTATTATACATCATTTTTTATATTTATGCAAGTGATTTTTGTATATTTATTCACGCTATTTTAATATATATTGCATAATATGCAAATTTATAAAAAGTCAATTTATAATTATCAGCGAGTATGCATAAGCGAAAAGAAGGGCGCCAATTTTGACAATAAAAAAAGCAGGTCAATCAACCTGCTCAAATATGCACTATATTTTATTTTGTAATGTCAATAATCTCTTCCCCCTGCAAGCATTGGCAAACAAGTTCGTCAACATCAAGAAACCTTTCCTCTCCTGCCGCCTTTTCAAAAGTCGGCTTTATGACAGGATTCTTTGGCAAGAAGACAGTACAACAATCTTCGTAAGGAAGAATTGAAGTTTGATAGGTATCAATCTCTTTTGCAATCTTCATGATATCCTCTTTATCCATAGCAATGCACGGACGGAAGATTGGAGTGTCTTTGACTACGCTGCCAGTCACAGTCATGCTTTGCATAGTTTGGCTTGCGACCTGCCCCAGGCTCTCACCAGTAATAATAGCGCCCATGCTGTATTTTTTACAGAGCTCTTGCGCAACTCGCATCATTATCCTTCTCATGATTGTAATCATATACTCTGGTTTGCAGTGCTTGTGTATTTCTTCCTGCACTCTTGTAAAGGATACGATATGAAGGCGGATGTTGCCAACATATTCACACAATTTACCAGCAAGAGTAATTACCTTTTCTTTCGCCTGCTCAGAAGTATATGGATAGCTGTGAAAATGCAGCGCGTCGAGAGTCATTCCTCTTTTTGCCATGAGATAGCCTGCAACCGGACTGTCAATACCACCAGACAGCAGCAAAAGACCATGGCCAGAACTGCCAAGAGGCAGACCACCCTGACATTTGATTACATTGTCAAAAATGTACGCCTTACCATTCAATCTGATATCGACAAAAATCGACATTTCTGGATTGTACAAGTCGACTGACGATTTAGGATTATTTTTCAGTACCACTTCACCAAGCAATTTGGCAAATTCCATAGAGCCAGGCTGAAAGTTCTTGTCTGCCCGTTTTACAAAGACTTTGAAAGTACCATCGCATTTCACTTCTGCGACTCTTTCAATGATAGCGCTTTGCTCAGCATTCACTTCATCGGCAAGACTCAAACTGTAAAGGCCAAAGACCTTTTTCAATTTTTCAACAATAGCTTTTTCTCGCTGCTCATTGTAATTTGAAATAACATATCTGCCGAAAGTCTTTTCAAATTTAAACGACTCACCATCAAGCATCTTTTTAATATTTGTTATCAAGGTGTTTTCAAAAATCTGTCTGTTGTTGCCTTTAAGGTAAAGTTCACCAAATCTCAACAAAATAACTTTCATCGTACTTTCTCCAAAATTTCCTGATATTTGTTTGCAAGAATTTCAGCAGCCTTTTCCACCTCTTCAACTGTAAGCATTTCGCTGAAAGATATTCTTACATGGGATTTAACCTGCTCTTTGTCAAGTCCCATGCTTTCTAGTATTCTGTTGCCGGCTTTCTTTGTGGAGCATGCGCTGCCCTTGCCTATTATTACGCCTTGGTCTTGAACCGCACGCATCAATGTTTCACCATTAACGCCCTTGAAACCAACGCT
>CAMLUY010000040.1 GCA_946487985.1 uncultured Clostridia bacterium | reverse complement strand
ACATGCGCAAAAGCCAAGCTGAAGCCGATCTTGACGCCAAAAAAACGGCAAAAAAAATTAGCAAAAAAATATAAAAAATAGTAAAAAACATTAGACATTTTAATAATATATTTGTATAATGTGTTAAGCTTAAAAACATACGATTTTTAAAGCCGCGAACTGCAAGTTATTGCAGGCTCGCAAAACAGAAATAAGGAGATATTATGAAAAAACCTGTTTATATCAGATGTCCAAGATGTGAACTCAACTATATTCAAAAAAAGGACAAATTTTGTTCAGTTTGCAAAGCTGAAATGGAGGCCAAAAAGGACTATGTCGATGATATTGACCTCGAACTATGCCCAATCTGCCGCACAAACTATATTCAGCCAGATGAAATAATGTGCGCCAGCTGCCTCAAAGAGCATCAGAATGAAGACGGCGAACTCAATTCAGACTGGGAAGACTATATCATTCGTGATGACAGCGACGATGTAATGACTCTTGATGACGAAACAGGGGAGATGGCTTCTGTTAATGATATCACAAAATCAAGCCTTCTTGACGATGATGACATGTCGCCAGATATTGAGTTTGATGATGACGACGAAGGCATCAACTTTGAAGACGAAGATTTTGATGATGACGATGAAGATGACGAAGATGACGATGACGACGAAGAAGACGATGATGACGACGACATCGATGACGATGACGACTTTGATTACGACGATGACGATGAATAGTCACTGCATCTCAAAACAATTTTGGAAAATAAAACTTATGTAAAGAATTTCGCATAACAATCTTGTGATTGCAAAAAGACCTGCCTATTGGCAGGTCTTTTTATCATTATTTTTACTTGTTGTCATTTTTGTCAGATTTTTTAATTTTATATTCATTTTTTAAAGCTTTTTTCTCAGCTTTAAACTTATCCTCTTCCTCCATGACAATTTTGCGTTCAAGCGCTAACAGATAATCAGCCGACATCGCATTATCAATCTTTTCCTTAATAATGTTAATTTTTTCATTGATGCGAATCATGTCTGAGTTGTATTTTTTAAGCGCTTTTTCAAGTTCGCGAGAAATCTTACCAGCATTTGCGCTTCTGTTTGCTCTGACATATTCTTTGTGGTTTGCTTCAAGTTCAGCTTTGTCAGCTTCAAGCTGGCTCTTCGCTTGCATAAGTTGTTCAACTTCAATGTCGCGTCGCTTCTGAGCTTCAACCATGATTGCATCGTGGTTCAGCGCAAGCTTGCGGTCGTATGATTCTTTTCTTATCTTTTCAATCTTCTTGATTTTTACCTTTCTCAGAGCAAAGCCTATAATTGCAACAATCAAGGCAATGGCCATTATGATTGAAGGTATCAACAACCATGAATTATTGTCGTCTGTTGTGTCATCAGTTGTTGTATCGTCATCTGTCGTAGTGTCATCATCACTTTCAGTTTTAGTTGCATCTGCTGTAAATACTCTTTCGCCATACAGCGAAGAAAGGGTGGCATTCGTATATTCGATTTCTTCAACAGCGGTGAAGTTGATATTGCTTACAAGCATCAGTCCGCGAGTATCGTGACAATCTGACACGATTGTGAAAGATATTTTTGGTGTTGACGCTGCATTGCTGTCAATGTAAATTGAATAGTTTTGCAACTGCCTTGCTGTAACCAGCTGTGTTACGCTTTCATATCCATCAATGGTAACGGTTACGCCATATTTGCAATCGTGCTCGTCAGTCTTTGCGTTCTCGGCATTTTCAGCAAACATTGTGCCGAGGTCAAAGGTGAGACAGTAGTACTTGTCAGCTTCAAGCGTCAAAGTGAATTTACTTGATATTGTCGCTTTTGCAGCGCTCAACGTTTGCAGTGCGAGGAAGTTATTGTCATCAAGTTTAAACTCTTCGCCGTATGGGTTATTGCTGCCGCTGATAATTCCGCCTATTGCAGCGACTGTGCTGTCAGAAGAGCCTTTGTCATAAACCTCATCAATATTTACAGTATAGGCAGGTGAGTCAACAATTGTATTTCCTATTTCATCGTTTTCTGACAGATGCAAATAAAAGTCTGTCAAATCAGCTTTTTCACGTGCGCTAGCAGAATCAAAGATGTCGGCAGCGTTTTCTTCTTCGGTGAAATTCTCAATCAGGAAATTGTCAAGATAAACTTGTCCGCCCACAGGACTTTCTTCTTTACCAAGCGATACCTTGATCTGAATGTTGTGAGACACTGTTTCTGCTGTATGGAAATATATTTCGCAGCTGTTCCATTCGGTACTTGTCAAGCCTTCACGAGAGTAAAGTGTAATTCCATTCTCGTCAATGATTTCCACCGTAATTGCTGACGGGTTTACATTGCCAAGTCCTGGCTGATTTTTGTAATCAAATGACAATTTATAATAAGAGTTGTTCGACAATGCATAGCTTGACGATGTGATTGATTGATAGCTGTTTTTCGAATTGTACATCAAGTATACATTGTTTGGCAGACTAACACCTGTGCTGTTGTTTGGCATTCCAGGATAAATACCTGCCCAGTCATATTTGCTGTTGTAATCTCTCAAAAACTGCTCAGAGTCGTAAAGGTACACAACGCCAGTTTGGTTATATTTTTCGTTTTCAATTTCGCTTGTCCAGCCGTCAGCTTTGATAGGGTATTCAAGCCCATCAATCTGTGTAGCATTGAAATATGCGTTTGTAATCTGCGAGTTATCCTCAGGTGTACTGCTGAATGATGCAAGTTCAAGCTTGTTTGATGCCGCCGTAAAGTCTTCGTTTGTAGCGTATTCCACTTTAATATTGTCAACAATCACACAGCCATTAGCGTTCGTTGTACTGTCACCAAGCAAAAATTGCAAATTGATCGATGTGTCGTAAAGTTGATGTCCTTTTACAAAGAAGTCAATGGTTTGATAGCTGTTTGTAAAACTATTCTCAACATTACTGCTGTAACCGCTGCTTTTCCCGCTTTGCAGCTCATAGTAGACATTTGACTCCTCATCATCACTCAGAAGGGCAGGATACATGTCATAGATATTGCCATTTTCGCTTACCTGCACATAGAATGACCCAGATGTCAATGCTGACACTTTCATGTTTACAGAAAATTTGTAAACCTTGTGCGCCTCTATTTCAAAATCCGAAGAGTTTGCCTGAACAAAGCCGCCTTCTTCGTCAGTGAAAAGTATGAGCGCGTTATTGTTGCCATCGGTCAGGTCATCTCCGACATAGTTGTACAGTCCATTTGTGATATAGTCTGTAAAATCGCTCGGCTGCATGTTGCGAATATCGGCAATAATCGCATGCCCCTTTTGCGTCTTTGCAGTCCACTTGTCGCCAAGCGTATTTGTGTCGCCTTCAATTTTGTCTTCAAAATCAAAGTTGTATTCAGATGTATCAATTACATTTTCATTGTCTTGAAGCCCATTGACCAAAAAGCATGTGTTGCTGTTGTAATCTTCATATGTGTCATTGCCAACATATCCCAAATCGCGGCACAAATCCATAAAGGCGTTTTGTGAATATCTGTCAATATAGCATTCATCAAAGAATACAGCGCCTGAGCTCACACCACCATGAGCAGAGCCAAGGTACAAATCAATAGTGACTGTCTGCGACTCATCGCCGGTTGCAATGAAAATATAATACGTTTTCCATACACTGTTTGACAAGTTTTCATATCCGATTGACAGCTCATTTCCATCAAGGTCTTTCAGTCCTGAAACATACACAGATGCGCTTACATTGTCGTCACCATTTGTGTCGGTTTTTACGGCGACTGAAAATCTGTAATACGAGTTTGCTTCAAGAGTGACACTGCTTGAACGATATCCCTTTTGAGCCAGAACACCGCTGCTGCTTTGATTTGTCTTTGAATTGATCATCATGATTCTGCTGTCACTATTGTTTTTAGTGCCAGGATTGTTTTGCAGCATGTATATGTCTTGATTTTTGCTGAACGTTGAGTTTGCGCCGCTCGTTTCGGTATTGGTTCCAGTACCTACATCAATCAGCATACCAGTTGCACGAGATTGCTCTTCAATCGCATTCCAACCACTCAAAGAGTTACCAGACAGATATGTTGACCCGCCTTCCGTAAACGATGAATTGGTCAGTGTAACTTTTTCTTCCCATGACCTCACATAGCTTGTTGTAGTGCTTGCCGCATCAGTTGTCATATTTCCAGCAGCCAAGCCACCAAACAATGTGAATGGAAACAAGAAAGCCACGCACAATTTCAAAAGATTTTTGTTCCTGTTTTTGCTTTTTATCATTGTTCCACCTTTAATAGCTTTTCGCACTCATCATTGCACACAAGAGTACGATTGTAAATTTACCAAAATAGTATACAACATTTACTGATATTAATCAAATATTTTTTACACTTTTATTCATAATAATTGCATGGCAAAACAACAAATTTCAAGTGTAAAAAAGTTTGACAATTTAAAGTGTGCAACTTCAGCAGACAATATTTTCAAAAATGGCAAAAACATCTTTGCAGCCGCGCAAAGTTTGACGAACTTTGACGCTGTCGCCAAAAAAGAAAAGCATCAGCCAAAATCCGACAAAACTTTCACCAAAGGTCAAAAGATTCTGCTTCTTCTCAGCGGCGGAATAATCGGCTTTTTAAACGGCTTCTTTGGTGGCGGCGGGGGAATGATTTGCGTACCCATTCTTCAAAAAGTCCTCTCTCTCGATGAAAAGCACTCGCACGCCACAGCAATAGCAGTGATTTTTCCACTCAGCCTTATCTCGGCAGCAGTTTACGTCTTTAATGGCGCGATAAGCTCGTTGCCTCTTCTTACAGTCGGCTTGGGCGTTGTGCTAGGCGGAATATTAGGCGCATACGCACTTAAATTTCTGCCACCCAAAGCACTGCGACTAATCTTTGCCATAATCATGTTTATTGGAGGGATAAAACTGATACTATGAGCACCGAGTTGTTGATATTTTTATACCTTCTTTTTGGCTTTATTGCAGGCATATTTGGTGGCCTTGGCATGGGTGGCGGAACGCTGCTCATACCTCTTTTGTCAATCTTTCTAGGCTTAGACCAAAAACTTTGCCAGGGAATCAACCTTGTATCCTTTCTTGTTATGGCGCTCTTTTCACTGATTATCCATTACAAAAATGGCTTTATTGTCACCAAAGGTCTTTTCTATATCATTGCAAGCGGCGTTGTCTTTTCATGCGGCGGGGCTCTTTTGGCAGGAGTTCTGCCAAGCGGACTTTTGCGAGTGGTTTTTGGCTATTTCTTGTGCGGTTTGGCGCTTATTGAAGCTGTTAAAGTTTTTCGCAAGAAAAAACAAAATAAAGATTAAAAAGAATATTTTTTTGTTTATGAAAAAATATTTTTTTAATCCAAAATATAGGCAAAAAGATTGATTTTCGCCGAATTTCAGGCTATAATAAAAACATCAAAGGTGAACATATGAAGAAGTTTTTTCAGGATTTTAAAAAATTTATCAGCCGCGGCAATATCATAGATATGGCCATTGGTGTAATCGTTGGTACAGCTTTTTCTGCAATCGTTACAGCACTGACAAACAAAATCATCATGCCATTTATCAACTATTTGCTTTCGCTTGGCGGTGCAGGGCTGTCATCAGCTTTCACATTCCTCAAAAAAGTCTATGCTGCTGATGGAACAATAGACCTTGCAAACAGTATTTACATCGATTGGGGCGCATTTATTACAGCAATAATCAACTTTTTGATTATCGCGTTTACCCTTTTCATAATCCTTAAAGTTGCAATGAAAAGCAGCGAGCTTTTCAAAGAAGCCCGTTCTGCTGTCAAGCCAAAACTTACCAAAGAGGACAGAAAAATCTTGAAAGAAAAGGGAGTGTCGCTCAAAAACAAACAGGCAATCAAGGACTATCTTGCTGAAAAAGAAGCAGCCGCAGAAAAGGCAAAGGCTGATGAAGAATTGAAAAAGAAGGCCGAAGAGGAGGAAAAATACAAAAATTCAACAGAGGGCCTGCTCAAAGAAATCAGAGACCTTCTTGCAAATAAGCAAGACGCAAGCGTGCAAATCCAGCAAACAACATCTGAAAAAGCAGAAAATCAAAACTAAAACAGGCTCCCATCACGGGGGCTTTGTCGTTATGACAAACTTTAAGCCAAGTTTTGCAATAAAAATGTTTACTTTATTGATAAAATATGCTAAAATACCATAAGATGGAGGACATTCATGATAGACAAAAGCAAATGTATCAGCTGCGGCACATGCGTTGCAATCTGCCCAGTTGGCGCAATAAGTTTTGACACTGACGGCAAGGCAGTGATTGACAGAAAAAAATGCATCAGGTGCGGCGCATGCCAAGCAAGCTGCCCAGTTGAAGCAATAGATTTAAGCCGAGGTGACAATGGAAAAGATAGCAATAATTGAGCTCAATGAAAAAGCATTGAAGTTGACAATATACAAAATCAGCAACGGCAAAAGCATGATAGCTTTGTCAAAAACAGAAAATTTTGAGCTGGGAAAAAACCTTGACCGTGACGAGCTGATAAATCCAAACTTGAAAAATGAAATGCTTGAAATAACCAAAATTTATCGCAAAATGATTGAAAATTACAGCGTCAGCAAGATTATTGCGGTTTCAACCAATGTGATATTGCGCGCCAGAAATTATAGGGGCTTTCTTGATGAAATCTACAACAACACTGGCCTGAATTTCGTCATTCTCAGCGATGAAGATTACATTAAAACGCTTTTCAATTCAGTAATCAACAGCATTGACAGCGCAAAAGGTGTTTTTGTTCATATTGGCGCATATTCATCATATCTTGTCAAATACAACAGACGTGCAATTCTTGGCAGTTTGGTCATTCCATACGGCACATTCAATATTGCTGATGATGGCACGTCATATGATGACATTCTTGCAAAGCTCAAAAAGACAGTGGTGGGCGGTGTAGCAAACGACATCGACGAAGACTGCAAGGTTGTTGGCACTGGCGACACTTTCATTGCAATTGGCAGAATAGCTAAAAAAATAGAAAGGTATCCGCTTGACGTTGACAACAACTATCAGCTTTCAGCTGAAACCGCGAACAAGACATATGATTTTATTAGCGGCCTTGAACTTGAAAAAATCAAAAAAATCAAGGGAATCGACTTTGAAGACGCTGACAAAATTCTTGTTGGCGCAGCTCTTATAAAGGCTATTTTCGAATTGACTGGCATCAAAGAGATCACCATTTCAACAGCGAACCTTCGCTCAGGACTTTTGCAAGTCAATGTCTTGAACGCAACACAAGAGAAATTCAACGACCTGCTTTCAAATTCACTTGACAACTACTACGAATTTAATAACGATGAATTTTCGATAAATCAAAACGTTTACAGCATGGCATCTATTCTTTTCAAACAGTTGAAAGTAATGCACAAACTGCCAAGATACTATGTCAAACCATTGCGCATCGCTTCGTTCATGTATGACAGTGGGCGCTGCATCAACAGCGAAAACTACTCAAAGTTTGGCTTTGACAAAATTGTATACTCAGAGCTTGCTGGCGTCACTCATCGTGAGCTTCTGCTTGCAGGGTTCATCTGCCTTTGCCAAAACCTCGATGATTTCTCACTGAATGAGTGGATTAAATACAAAAGCATACTCACAGAAGAAGACCTTGACGCAGTTCGCAAGCTTGGCATAATTGTCAAACTGGCAGTTGCGCTCAACGCATCACACAAAAACCTCATTCAAGACATCGTATGCGATATTTTGGGCGACTCAATCATAATGAAAACAGTTGTTGAAGGCGACGCCACTTTCGAGATCATCGAGGGCATGAAAGTTGCTCAGGATTACAAAAAGGTCTACAAAAAAAGCTTGCAAATCATCTAGTGAGGAGGGGCAATGAATAAATACAAATATGCGATTGAAATAGGTGGGTCCTACACCAAAATCTATGTTCGCGATGAAGGCTTTGCCCTCTGCGAGCCCACCCTTGTTGCAGCCGAGCCAACCCCGCAAGGCTATCAGATAATAGGCCTTGGCAAAGAGGCAAAAAAAATGCTTGGCCGTACAGGCGACAGCGTAGAGGTGTTCAGCCCTGTCTCAAATGGGCAAATAAAAAACTATGAATATTTGAAAGCACTTCTCGTATATTTCTTTCAAAAGCTAGACTTCAAAAAAAAGTGGGACTCAGTTCTGGTCTTGGTGAACTGCGGCCTTTCAGAAAAAGACAAAGACACCTTCCGCGCCATTCTCTATGACATAGGCTTCAAACAAGTTGTCCTGATACCTTCTGCTATCTGCTCGGCTATTGGCGTAGGCAAGAATGTCAGTTCGACAAAGACAAACCTTATTGTCAATATTGGC
>CAMLUY010000039.1 GCA_946487985.1 uncultured Clostridia bacterium | reverse complement strand
GACAGGACAATACGATTGCCGTCCTTTGAAATATAAATAAATTTGAAAGCGCTGCCATTGAACGCCGCCACATCCGCCACAATGCCGTTTTTGCCAACCTCAATGTAAACCTGAGCGTTTTGAATCCCTGAAAAAACATTTGAGCCAATCTTTTCAACGCCGCTGTGCACAAAATACTTCTCAATGCCTACGCAGCCCGCGAAAGCGTAGTCACATATTTCAGTTTCAGACGCTGGCACGCAGTAGGATTTGACCTTCTCGCGGGTCATGTCAAGCGCTTGGTACAAGAATCCACTTTTTTGAAAATCCCATTTCAGCGGCGCTGAATATTCCTGGTTGCCGTCAAGGTCTTCACTTTTGCCACTCTGCAAAAAGCATCGCACAAGCGAATTTTGCCACATTGAGCAGTTTTCATGAATTTCAGGATAAAATGGTATGCCTGAAATGACAGTTTCTGCGGACACAAGTTCAATAGTTTTTGCGAAATCTACCTCTTTGCCGTCTGGATTGATTGTCGGCGGCATATCTTGCCAGTTGAGTATCTCAAAGGACAACGGCTCTACTTTAAACCATTGTACAGTTTTTGCCATTTCGGATTCGTCTAAAAAATATTTGAAGTTTGAATCCCAAACAACGTATCTGATGTATTTTTGTCCACCAAATTCAAACTCGGGACATTGTTTCGACAGAAAATCACCCTGTTGAGCGCCTCGACCATTGATAGTGTAAAGCCGCCCAGTCGGCCTCAGTCCATATTTCAGATTGCCGCCATTGTAAAACTCTTCACAACGCCTTTCCATTTCAGGAGTAACCCTTGTTTTGGGATACTGGCCAAACTTCAAAAGATGTTTCTCTTGTCCGTCTGACCTTTTCACATTTTCAAGCACAAACGCTGGACTTTGCGATTGCATATCCTTTGCCACAGCATCAAGGTCAAGCGACAGCGCAGGACAAAGCCCGCAAGTCCATAAATAGGTCTGAAAGCTGTAATCTTCTTTTATGCTGCCATCACCCCGACAAAACCTTGTAGCAAGTTCGGTCGCTGCTGAACGCAACAAATATTCACTTGTATTTCTGCCGCTTGCAATATTCAATGACAAGCTCCACAAATCGGCACAGCATGAACATGCAAAGTCGGTCAAATACTTTACTCTGTCCTTTTGTGGCAGCTCTTTGATATCATCATATGATTGCAGTTTGACAAGATCGGTTGTGACCAAGGACTTATCGCCCGCCTTGCCAGACCTTGTGGTATTTTGCTGCTTTGTGGGCTTGACAAAACCCATTAAATTGACATTTTGAGTAGGCATAAAAATATTCCTCTTGCTGCAATTATACCACAAAATGTCGAAAATTACAATAATTCAATAAAATAGGCAGCCCGCAGCAAATTCTTCACGGCTTAAAATGAGCAGAATAATTTTTTAATATCAAATCGTCAATAACAATAAAACAATTTTGAACATTGATGAACATTTGAAATTTGCTTTGTTTTATTAAGCCAACTTTTACGGCACTAATGTTTTCATTATATAATGCAATAGTCTACAAGTAGTTTACATAAAAATTATATAATTTAAACATGCTATATTGAGAAGGTGAAACATGCTTAAATTGAGAGTTTTGGACATTCTTCAACAGAAGAAAAAGACAAAATATTGGCTTTACATACACTTTAATATGAGTTATCAGAATTTTAATAAGATGGTCAACAATGAAACCAAGTCTATTAAATATGAAAACATCGAATTATTGTGCGAGTTGTTGGAGTGCAGTCCTAATGACCTTTTTGAAAAGACAGAAGACACAAAGTGAGCTTCTGATTTTTTTGGCATTCTAAATTTTTCAGAAAAAGGAGTAAAAAATGAAAAGTTTGAAATTGGCATTGTTGCTTTTTGCGGGATTGTTGCTTGCAGCAGCTTTTTTGATTTTGCAAGTACCACAAACAAAAGCTGAAAACGGAGTGACTGCGGCTGAGCATGCAGAGCTTTATGTCAACGACCTTGCTGGTTTTGTTGCAGATGGCGGGACGCGAGATGCTGCCACCGGCAATATCACCAACGTATCATCATATGGAAGAGTGGGCTTCAATGACAAATATCAAAATGTCGCGATCACAAGCGTCATCAACTTTTCCACGGTTGGCAACACCACTTTTGTGCTTCGGGCGCAAGGTGACAGTCTTGCGCCAGCTGGAAGCGGCGAATGGGAAAACCAAGGATACTATGTAAGGTGGTATCCTCACGGACAGTTTGACTTTGTAAAAAATGGCACAGCACTGCTTGGCAGCCCATTTTGGGGCACTTTACCAGGTGCAGCAACGCCCGGGGTCGACTATACCGTAGTTTTCAAAACGGTAAACATGTCAGACGGCAGCGTTCAGGTCACTTTCAGCATCAATGGATATGTAATTTTTGACTATAATGATGCCGACGCACCGCTCACCGAGGGTGGCTGGTATGCTATAACAAGTGAAGGCAGTGAGTTTTCGGCCTCTGGCAGCGGCTTTCAGATGCCAGTTGTTGACCTGAGCCACACCAGTCAGCCGATTTACAGCGCCAACTTCCCTGCCTCCATTGGCCAAGACGGCGTTGTCACCACTTCGGGGTCATTCTCAGGCGCGGGATATGCTTTCCAGACAAGCAGCGCCTTCGTGTACAAGACCATTGTAAAGCCGGTTGCAAATGTCAGCGCGTCATCATCGTTTTCATTCACTATTGGCGCAACAAAGAATAATGCAGCCGAAATCAATCGCCCCAACGTAGTCGATGCCAACTGGGGTTGGAGCGAAACGGGATATGTGCTTTACTGGCATTCAACTGGCTCTGGCAGCATAGGCCGAGCTGGCGGCACTATTTCATCATTCAGCCTGCCACAGTTTGCAGCTGGCGAGAGCTTTGAAATCGAATACGGCGTAACCAACTTTGGCGACGGCAGCGTTCGAGTGCACCTGAAAATCAATGGCGACCTGGCAGCAATATATTTTGACAGAGCGCATGATGGCTACACCCCGTTGTCCTTCCCGTCAGCTGGCGGCAGCCCTGCATCGCTTGTGACCTATTCAATGGTGCTGAGCTATGAGATGGACGGACAAATTTCGCCATGCTCAGCCAAAGACTTCTCTCAATTTTCGCTTGCGTCAAAAGACCTTGGCAGCCCGATGACTATTGGCGGCGCGGGCATGTTTGACCGCAATGGCAGCGTGTCAAGCTTTGGCGGAGGAATTGTTGCAGGATACAACAATGGCAATATCAATAACGCTTCAATATCTATGAAAGCAAACTTTTCAGCAGCTGCTGGCAACCTTGTCTTCACTCTTGCAAGTCAAGGCAGCCTTGACACACCTTGGGGAAGTGGTTGGAGCAGGCGCGGCTATCAAATCTACTTTTACGCAAACGGACAAGTTGGTCTTTTCAAAAACGCACAGGTCATCTTTGAGGGCTGGGCGCTGAGCGGCTTTACGCTTGCGACAGACACTGAATATTTGCTTGAAATTGGTACAATCAATCTTGATGGAGCCATCCAGGTATACGCAAAAATAGGCGACGTTTTTGTGCTCAACTATCTTGACACAGAAAATGCATTCGCCGACGGCGGCTGGTTGTCAATTTACAGCGGTGGGTTTGCTGGCAGCCTTGAAATGACATACGACAAGCCACAAATCATTGTAGAAAGCACAGATATCAACGCTGGCAGTCCTGTAAGTTTGAGCTATTCCTCTGACAGCGCTGACGATAGCGACAATGTAGAATACTTTATTGACACTGCAAATTCAACAGCGGAAGGCGCAATCGACGGCAATCAGCTGACAGCAACAAGCACTGGCGTAATCAATGTTTATGTCTGCGTCAACGGCATTTACAGCGACAATGTTGCAATCAATGTATCAGCCGCGCCTGAGGCGTATGTAACCAACCTGCCGACAAGCCCAATAATTGTGGGCGGCGAAAGCCACATCGTTGGCGGCAAGCTTTCGACCGACGATGAAATCACAAGCATGGTTTTCTCGATTGAAAACGTTACAGGGCGGGCTTCCATCGACCAAAGCGGACGAATAACCGCAGAAGCTGCTGGCACAGTGAGGGTTTTTGTGACAATAAACGGCATCAAATCCAAGGGATATTTGCTGTCGATATCGCCGCAAATTGAAATTGACAATACCGGCGCTATGGCGGTCGGCGAAGTGCGCAAACTGAGTTACTGGGCAAACTGCGACCTGCCTGATGAAGACATCACCGCGACGTATGAGATTGTTTCTGGGCAAGACGTTGTCACGCTTGACAGTACAAGCGGCAATATTACAGCATTGAAAATCGGAGTGTTTACAATCAGGGTTACCTTGATTGGACAATCATTTACAGCCGTCAGCGCGGTTGTCAACATTCCTGTTGAAGCGCCGATTGTTGTGCTTCATGGCGTAAAAGACCTGTATGTAGGCCAGACAATCACGCTCGACCCAAGAATTAATGAAGGCGTGCCAGAAATCCCAGGCTCAAAAGAAATTGTCATTACCAAGGGGCAGGATCTTGTCAATGTTGACGGCGTAAGCATTACCGCGCTTGGCGAAGGTGTCATCAGGCTCTATGCAAAAATCAATGGGATTTCAAGTAAGGAATATGAGATTGCAATCACCCCACTTCAAGTGACCATTATTGCAGGCGACATGCCAGTGAACTCTACGCAAACGCTTGATGTAATCTTCAATTTTGATGATGTAAGCAAAGAAAATGTAAAATACAGCATAATCGAAGGGCAAACGCTTGCGACCCTTGACGGCAATATTTTGACATCTCTTGGCAATACTGGCAAGGTGAAATTGCAAGCAGTTGTCAACGACACATTCACCGCCACCACTGAAATCAACATTACAAGCAATGTGCGCTTGCAAGGTATCAGCGACAAACAGCAAGTGGTGATGGGTTCAGAAGTCAACATTTCATTCATCTATCTTTCTGACGACGAAGTGCTCTCGGTAGAATTGAAAATTCTTGAAGGCAAAAGCAATGTTTCAGTTACAGAAGTTGAACCCAGCGAGGGACAAGATTTGAGAGAGAAGCAGTTCCTTCTTTCGGCAACGAGCACAGGAAAAGTCAGAATCCAGCTTGTTGTGAACGGCATTGCGTCAGAGGAAATTGAGTTCAATGTCTACAAAGACGGAAATTTGTTGCATGACTATTTGATTCTGATCGCGTTCGTCGTTGTGGCAATAGTTCTTATTATTGCCGGGCTGACAACCTGGATTGTGGTCAAGAAAAAGAAAAAAAGGCTTGCCGCTGAGGGCAACACAATAAAAACTAATGAGGAGGGCGTAAATGAATAGTCTTTCAAAAAGCAATCTTATTGTGATGGTACTGATAATCTGCCTTTGTTTTGTGCTTTTCCCAGTGACTCCTGCACATGCTGACAGCACTACAACAGACAGCGTCTATCCCGAAGATAAAGAGCACATCACGTATACCTTTCTTGAAAAAGATGTAATGCCGATTATTGGATACGTCGGCATGCCGAGCGCGAACGCAGGCGATGCTGGCAACCAGGCGCAAAATCCATCATTCATCACAAGGACAAACTTTCAGCGCTATGTCGATGCTGGGTTCAATGTACTTTCTGGGCTTTATGAGCGCGAGCCATTCTCGACTTCTGAGGTGCACCGCGCGCTCAAACTTGCTGACGAGGTCGGGCTTGCATATTTCGTCAATGACACTACTTTCAGATGTGAAACCTTTGGCGGAACTGTACAAACAGCAAGCGAGGACGATTTCAGGGCGGCAATGCAAGAGGCCTGGTACATTGATGAGCCAGCTTTTGCAGGTATTGCAGTCAAGGACGAGCCATCTGCGCAAGACTTTGACGGCATGGCAAGCGTGAACAAGGTCCTGCAAGAGCTGACCGATGGCAAAATGATCTACACCAACCTTTTTCCAAGCAATGTTGAAAGCGAAAGGCTTTATCTTGACAACCCAAGCGAAAGCGCGTGGGACAACTATGGTCAGTATGCGTACGACTTTGTGAAAAAGATCAAGCCAGATGTGATTGCATATGACCACTATGTTTTCATGAACATCAACTCAACACTTGAAAACATCAGGGGCACATCTGATCCTGTTGACCAGGTTGCTGGCGATTTGAACCTGCAAAGCTATATCCGCACCCTTTCGCTCTACCGAACAATAGGCCTTGAATTCAATATCCCTTTTTGGGTTTCGGTAACATCATTCAATCACCGCCATCAGACCCAGCTTACCGAAAAGCAGATTGCGTGGCTTGTCAACAGCAGTCTGGCATATGGCGCAAAAGGCATTCAGTACTACACCTACTGGCCGACTATTGATGGCAGCACTATGGACAGCTGGGCAAATCCAAGTAAAGCTGGTCTGGTCACCGCAAACGGCACGCCGCATGACACCTACTATCAAATCAAAGCCATCAATGAAAACATACAAGCCGTTGACCAAGTTCTGATGAACAGCACAAGCAAAGGTGTAATTCAATACGGCAAGCAGGTTCTGCCCCTTGTTGCAGAAGACACGTTGTACGGATATGGACTTGTCAGGGATATTGAAGGGGGCGACATATTCGTTGGCTGCTTTGACTGTGAAGGCAATGATGTATACTATATCGTGAACAACTCCTTTAATGCCGGCCGCACCACCTTCAAGGCCAACTTCCTTGACAAAGTCGATGTCACTCTGACAAACTCAGAAGGCGTGATTGACGTTCAGGACACATTCAGCGTTGGCTTCAACCTGAGTGGCGGACAAGCCATATTGTTGGAGGTGAAAAAATGAAAAAGACAGAAAAGGCACTTCTTTTACTTCTGCCCTTCATTTTTACCATAGTAGTAGCATTGTCCTCTGCCGGATTTGCAAGCTTTTCAACAGATAAAATGACCATGCAGGACGCAAGCGCGACAGCTGTAAAAACACTCACCGAAATTGGCAATCCTCTGATTGCTGGACCTGGCGGCAGCTATTATGACGATGGTACGCTTTACTATACCGACACTGGCAACACTATTGGCTACAACCTTGAACATACCGACTTTCTATTTGAGTTCAACATTGTTTTCAACCAGCTCGCCTTTCCAAGCTGGTTCAGCTTGACGTTCAGGGCAAGCGGCTGCGATAGAACACAGTCAGCAAATCTTGAACAGAAAGGCTATTCATTTGCCTTCTTTCCAGCAGGCTCAGTTGAGATTTGGAAAGACGGCGCGACTCTTGCAAGCCATGCCATTTCGCCTATTTTGACTGGAACAAAATACAACTTTAAAATTGGGGCTATTAACTCGGGCAACGAAGTCAATCTGCTTTTGTATATTGACGACGCTCCTATAATCGACATCACCGACCAGGACAGCCCTTATCTTGGCGGCGAGTGGTTCAACATCTGCTCGGACGGTGCGGTATCGGCAAACCTTATTTCAACCAAGCAGGATAAAGTACCGTTTTACAGCACATTTACACTTTCAACGCTGGGCGAATATCCTATGCGTGCTGGCAGTCCATTGCCAGATGTAAGCTCCGACAACAGTATCGAATTTTTCAATTCATCAAACGCCATTGGTTTCAATCAGTATTTACAAAACTTCTCCTTTGAATTTAAAGTCAATTTCCAAACCTTTGCCTGGCCATCAAACTTTTACGTCAGCGCCAGAGCAGGCGGCTTTGACAGAGCAATGAGTCCGGCGCTTGCGCGAAAAGGATATTCATTCAGATTTTCTGCGCTTGGCGATGTGGAAATCTACAAGGAAGGCGCTTCAATCGGCCTTGTCAACAAAGGCAGCGCTTTTGTTGAGGGGCAGGACTACATTATTGAAATCGGTCTTGTAGACCTTGATGAAAATCGCACTTTGGTTTTTGCAATGGTCGACAATAAAATGGTCACATCTGTCATTGATGAAAACTCGCCTATTCAAGAAATGGGCTTTTTGAATATCAATGGTGACGGCAATGTGGTATGCACCCTGTCATCGTCATACACAAGGCTTGTCCCTTTGACAACTACCCTCGAAAATAGCGATGCCGCCACCATAATATCAACCTATTTTTTCAATACAATCTCGTACCAAAACATGGGTTATCAAGATTTCTCAGACAGGAATTTGCAGGCACTGCTTATTGACGATGTAAGCATATTTGATCTGAATAAAAGCTTCTACGCCATGATTGAAGGTGAGAGAGCAAATGCTGTGAACGTCAAATATGTTGACAATGTGCTTCAAATTGAAATACAAAACGAAGTCTTTTCAACTGCGACCAATCAGCCAGCAAGCATTGATTGCAATACGCTGACAATAAAAAAGACCTCGCAATACAATGGGCTTGAATGCCCCGTGCGTCTCAGCTCCCAGTACCGCTCGATCACACGCTCCGCAAATTCCTCATC
>CAMLUY010000038.1 GCA_946487985.1 uncultured Clostridia bacterium | reverse complement strand
TAAAATCAATCCATATTTATTAGTCATTATGATTTTACTAATATATTTTAATCTTTTGCCGTAAATTTTGTCAAATGAATTGTTGAGTTTGCAAAATAAGATTGTTTTTACGATAAAAAATACATGTTTTCAAAAATATTTTGTAACTAAAAACAGTTCGGCATATTTGACATTTTTTTACATTTTTGCTATTCTTTCAAAAAAAGGAGCATAAAAATGGAGTCACCTGACACTCTTTATGAAAACAGCAGCAGTCTTGATGCTGATGAAATTACCGCCTTTCAAAACTATATGCTGAAAAAAACATCGATGGCCATAGCCATTGCAATAGCGGTATTTTTTGCGGCGGTTGGAATAGGGCTTGCCTTTTTGAACACATATGTCGGCGTCAGCATTCTGATTGCAGGTATTATTGGCGGCTTGATTATTTTCCCATACATTTCAAAGGAAAGCATGAAAAAACAAAACGCCGAGCTGTTTGGCGGAAAAAACTATGTAGTCAATTTCAAGTTTTCAAGCAGCGGAATGGAAGTTGTCAATATCGACCAAACCGACCCAATGAACGTCAAAGAAGCCGGTCAAAGCTTTGCCTTTAATGAGATTTTCAAGGCAGTGGTGTACAAAACCCACATCTTCATATTCATCAATCGTCACCAAAGCTTTATCCTTGACCAAAAAGGCATGACGAAAGGCACGGCAGGCGAAGTGCTGGAAGTGCTGAAAAATAACGGCGTAAAAGTTGTAGATAAGTCAGCATTGCCTGAGCCGCAAAAAGATAAGAAATAAATAAGTTCAAAATAAAATAAATGCACAAATATCAACAAACAGCGAAAATTTCAAAAAATATTTGAGTTTTAATAAAAAATTAAATAAATAAGCAAAAATTAGAAAAATAAGAAAAAAAATCCTATCTAACCTCAATCGGCTAGAATAGGATTTTTTTTAAAAATGTCGAAATTTAAAAGCGCAGGTCTTTTGGCAGGTCGACTTCGCAATAGCCTTGTTTTGCACCGCAGAGTGGGCATTCATCCCACGCCTCTTTATCAAAGCTGACATAGCCGCACGCTGGGCAGACCCAAGCGACTTCTTTTGCCTTTTTGTAAAGCCTTTTGTCTTTCATTTGGTTGTACAGCTCTTGAAAAACCTTTGCGTGGGTTACTTCAACGTCGTGAATCATCTTGAAAAGGTCTGCGATTTCTTCAAAGCCCTCCTCGCGCGCTGTCTTCTCGAATTCGACATAGGCGTCAGCTTCGTCAAGCTCGTCCTGACACAAAAGTTGCAGGTTTGTCAAAAGGTCCCACTTTTCTTTGAATGGCAGGCCAGCGCAAACATCAATGTTTTCGACCATTTTCTGCTCGGCGTCCTGAATTTTCATGTACAGCACACGCGCATGGTTGAACTCTTGATAGGCAATGCGGTCAATCAGAGTGGCGATTGCCTCATAGCCATTGTATCTGAACCCGTACTCGCAAAATTCATATCTTGTACGCGCAGCGCACTCAGCAACGTATGCGCGGGCAAGATTGGTAAAAGTTTGGCTTTCATTAAGTTTCATATTTTCCCTCCTTGATGTATTATTTACAATGCAAAAGATATTATTCATAGCAAATTTGCAAAAAGGCAGCCGCCCGAAGAAAAGTTTGGGCAGTGATGATTGACAAGACTGCCTGCAAGGTGATATAATTTGGCCATGATTGAAATAAAAGATTTATCCTATGGCATCAACGACGACGCCACTGAAAAAGAAATATTGAAAAATGTCAATCTGACACTTGAAGACGGCAAGATTTATGTAATCACTGGGCCGAACGGCAGCGGAAAGTCAACATTGGTCAAGCTGATCATGGGCATCATCAAGCCTTGTGCAGGGCGCATCATTTTTGACGGAAAAGACATTACCGATTTAAAAATCAATGAAAGAGCCAATCTTGGCATAAGCTATGCCTTTCAGCAGCCTGTAACCTTCAAGGGTTTGAAAGTTCGTGACCTGCTTGACGTTGCGAGCGGGAAAAAGAATAATTTTGGTCAGATTTGTGAACTGCTGTCCGCGGTCGGGCTTTGCGCAAAAGACTATGTGAACCGCCCTCTTGACAACAAGCTGTCTGGCGGCGAGCTGAAACGTATTGAGCTTGCAATGATGCTTTGTCGAAAGTCAAAGGTCAACATTTTTGATGAGCCTGAAGCCGGAATTGACCTTTGGAGCTTTGAGAAGCTGACAAACATCTTCCGCTCGCTCAAAAACTCGACAAACATAATTGTGAGTCATCAGAAAAAGATTCTTGAAATTGCCGACCAAGTCATACTGCTTTCTGACGGCGAAATTGTCAAAACAGGCAGCATGTCTGAAATTCTGCCGCTCACAAAAAATCGTTGCCGCAAGCTGGGAGGTGAAAATGAATAGCCTTGAACAAGCCCTACTCGAAAAGGTTGCAGACCTGCACACCGTGCCAAGTGGAGCGTACAATATCAGAAAAAACGGTCAGCTCTATGACCGCGGCAGCACAAAAGAAATTGAAATCAGGCAAAAGAAAAACAAGTCTGGTATTGACATCATTGTCAAAAAAGGGGTAAAAAACAAGTCAATTCACATTCCTGTGATTATCACAGTTGGCGGGATAAACGACCTTGTGTACAACGACTTTTATATTGGAGATGACAGCGACGTATTCATTGTTGCAGGCTGCGGCATTCACAACAAGACCTGCCATGACAGTATTCACAATGGCGTGCACTCCTTCCACATTGGCAAAAACGCCAAGGTAAAATATGTCGAGCGCCATATCGGCGAAGGCGACGGCAGCGGCGGCAAAATTCTCAATCCGATTACCAATATCTACATGAAAGAAAATTCGGTTATGGAGATTGAAACAACACAGCTTGGCGGTGTCAGCAGTACGGTGCGAAAAACCATCGCTACCCTTGGCGACGGCGCGACACTACACGTTCAGGAAAATCTTTTGACAGAGGACAGCCAAACGGCAAAAACCCACTTCAAAGTCAACCTTACTGGCAAAAATTCAAGCGTTGAAGTCGTCAGCCATAGCGTTGCAAAAGGCAAATCACATCAAGAGTTTCTGTCAGATATTATTGGCAAGAATGAGTGCTTTGGCCATGTCGAGTGCGACGGAATTTTACTTGATGAGGCAAGGATTGTATCAACGCCAATGATTGACGCTGCCGACAGCCGCGCATCGCTTGTCCATGAAGCTGCTATCGGGAAAATTGCCGGCGATGAGCTTATCAAACTGATGACTCTCGGTTTAAGCGAAAGCGAGGCCGAAGACATGATTATTAAAGGCTTTCTTCTTGGGTAGTATGCCAAATTACGCCTTGAAAAGGCGTTTGAGCAAAAAACCCAACCACTTTGGTGCTTTGATGCAAATTATCTTAAATTTTGCGTTTTCTCGTTGTTTATCCATACTTAAATTTATTCTTATTCGTGCCCACATGTGCAAAAAATCGGCGTTCAAAGCCGATTTTTTCGTTGCAAAATTCAAGCAATGTCCATTTGTGAAAGCTTGGTTACCCAAATGACTGTTTTTGAACCGCTTTGTAGTAAACGACGCATCACGCCCTTTTTCAGCACATGAACTTCACAAAAAATCTTATCAAGACTGCTCAAAAACAAGTGAGGCTAGGCTCGCAAAATGATCAAAAGCAGGAGTTTCGTCAACCTAAATGACTGTTTTTGAACGTTTTGCAGTAAACGACGCATCACGCCGTTTTTCAGCACATGAACTTCACGAAAAATCGCTTAAAGACTGCTCAAAAACAAGTGAGGCTAGGCTCGCAAAATGGTCAAAAGCAGGAGTTTGGTAAAACCCAAATGACTGTTTTTGAACGTTTTGCAGTAAACGACGCATCACGCCGTTTTTCAGCACATGAACTTCACGAAAAATCGCTTAAAGACTGCTCAAAAACAAGTGAGGCTAGGCTCGCAAAATGGTCAAAAGCAGGAGTTTAGTCAACCTAAATGACTGTTTTTGAACGTTTTGCAGTAAACGACGCCTCACGCCGTTTTTCAGCAGTCTTTTTTGCAGGATTTGTTGCAGCGGGCACAACCCTGTGAACACTTTTTGTTTTTGAACTTTCTTACGATGAGAGCAATGGCGACCGCGACTATTGCAATGCCTGCCAGGCTGAGCCCCACCTGCCAAAAGCCAAAGGCTTCGACTGTGCGCCCAAGCGTATAGGTCACAAATGCAACAAGATATGCAAGGGCGAACTCAATCGCCATGCCAATCAGCGTCCACTTTTTGCCTATTTCTTTGAAAAGTACGGCGCAACTTGCAATGCAAGGGAAATACAGCAGGCAGAAAACCAAATATGACAGTACACTGCTTGGCGAGGCAAAGTATACCGCCGAAGTTGACAACATGATTGACGACTGAATGCTGCTGAGCGCTGACTCCTCAACGCCATTAAACATTGCAATCGACGACACAATCACCTCTTTTGCAACCAGGCCTGCAATCAGCGCGCTGACCAGCCCCCAGCTGCCAAAGCCGAGCGGACGAAAGATTGGACTGAGCATGCGGCCAAGAGTTTCAAGCATGCTGACGCCATTGCCGCCTGCAACGAACTTGAAAGTGAAGGAAAAACTGCTGAGAAGCCACACAATCACGTTCATGGCAAGGATTATTCCGCCCACACGCACCAAAAACTGCTTGACATTGAGCCAAAGCAGAGAAAATGTGCGTTTCACCGACATCATGCGGTATGGCGGAAATTCCAGTATGAAGGACTGCTGCTTGCTTTTGAGAACTGTCTTTTCAAGCAGATATGACAGCAGCACCGCAACAACCACCCCCAAAAGGTAAAGCCCGATGATTACAAAAATGTTGTTCGCACCAAAGAACGCTCCGCCCAGCACGGCATAGATTGGAAACTTTGCGCTGCAACTCATGTATGGCGTAAGCAGACCGGTCTTGATTTTCGAGTTCTTGTCCTCCATATTGCGGGCTGTCAAAACGGCGGTCGTTGAGCAGCCAAAGCCCATCAAAAGAGTATATACGCTTTTGCCTGAAAGCCCCACCTTGCAAAGCACGTCCTCAAAAACGAAGGCGACACGCGAGAGATAGCCGCTGTCTTCAAGCAGTGACAAAAAGAAGAATAGCAATGCCACCTGTGGCAGGAAGGTCAGCACCGAGCCAACTCCCCCAAATATTGCCACTCGGAACATGCTGACCACCCAGTGCTCGTACCCGAGCGCATTTGACAAAAGATTGATCACTGGCGCTGAAATATACTTGTCAAGCAGCGTTGCTGCAAGGTCGCTCAAAAGGCCGCCAAGCGAGAAAAAGGTCAGGTAAAAGCAGCCCACAAGCAGCAGCAAAAATACAGGCAGCGCCAAAAATCTGTTCAGAAGAATTTTGTCAAGCTTGCTCTGTCCGTATACCCTTTCTGGCGCGCTCGCACATTTGGACATGATTTGTTCAATAAATTCATATCTTTTTGCGGCTATTTTTTCAACTGCGGTTGCATTTTGCGGTGCGCCGAATTTCTTGCAGGCATCTTCATCGCCTTCAAGCAGCTTAATCATATAAAAGGGCTGTTCGGCGGGCTGAACGCTTCGCACGCAGTCTTTCACAGAGGAAAAGTCGATCTCGCTAACATATTTGGGCGGCAGGGCTTTGATGTCGCTTTTGCTGGCCTGCAATATCTGTTCATTGACTTTCGCCGCGCTTGTTTTGTCACCGGCGTTGACATACACGACGTTTACGCCAAGCATTTCAGACAGCTTTACAAAGTCTAGCTTGCAGATTGGGCGCTTATCGATTTGGTTGACCACCAAAATCACCTTGCAGCCACGTTCAAGCAGGCACAGCGTCAGGTACAAGTTTCGTTGCAGGTTTGACGCATCACAAATATTGACCACGATATTGTCAGGGTGAGCAACCAGATAATCTGCCGACACCTTTTCTTCAAAGCTGAGCGGCGTCAGCGAATAAATACCAGGCAGGTCAACCAGCCTGATGTCTTGTCCCGCAAAGCTGTACTTTACCGCCTTTTCTTCGACAGTAACGCCGTGCCAGTTGCCCACATGCTCATGTGAGCCAGTCAGCGTGTTGTAAAGCGTAGTCTTTCCTGTGTTTGGATTGCCAACCAGGCATACATCAATCATGCGGCCTCCTTTAATCAACTTTTCTCTTTGACAGCTTTTGCACGCCGAGGCAACGAGCTCTCGTCAAGCAAGCAAACTCATGCCTCGGCGGATTCACTCTATGACAAGCAGTCCGTCAACAATACTTTTTCGCAGTGACAGCGTATAGCCGCGAAGCTCTACCAAAAAAGCGCGTTTGAGAAGGGAGCACCGCACAAGGCGCACCTTCTGCCCTGCAATAAAGCCAAGTTCACACATTCGCCGCCTTATGCGAAAAGGCATGGACTCATCAAATCCTGAAAAAATACAATACCTCATTTTTTTACATTCGGACAATCTTTTCATATGTTAAATGTATTTAGTTTCAAATTAAAAATGACAAAATCAGTAAAAATATCATTTTTATTTGAAGATTTTTGCAATTTATGATATTCTATTAGTGAAAAAAGCCAGTCGGTGGCAAAACCCGACCAAAGCACATGAAAAAGGAGCGACAAAAATGAAATGCATCTATTGCGGCAATGAAGAAAGCAAAGTTCTTGACAGCAGAAGCAGCGACGATTCAATCAGGCGAAGACGTGAATGCTTGAAATGCGGAAGACGATTCACAACTTATGAGGCTGTTGAAGCCCTGCCTTTTTTGATTGTAAAACGCGATGGTTCAAGGCAGTCGTATGACCCAAACAAGCTGAAAACTGGTCTGATGAAAGCCTGCGAAAAGCGCCCAGTAAGCGAACAGCAAATTTCAGATATTGTGTCAAACATTGAAAAGACAATCCACGGCAAGCACCTGCAAGAAATCAAGTCTGGTGAGCTTGGCGACATGGCACTTGATGCACTTCATCAGCTTGACGAAATTGCCGCTGTCCGCTATGCCATCGTTTTGAAAAACATTCCAGACATCAACACTTTGAAATTTCTTTTGGACAATCTTTAATCATCGAAAATATTTACAATGCAAAAATACCGCCTAAAAAGCGGTTTTTTGTTTACAAAAGACTTATTTGCGTTCATTTGTCAGAACATATGGGTTGGTCGGCACCCCTTGCGCTGGCAATTCAACAAGAATGGCGTCCTCGCCAATCTTAATAATGCAGCCATAAGGCACAAAAAGCTGGTTTGCATTTTTGAACAAATTCCAACCAGTTTTTTCGCCAGGCACAATAAAGCCCAGCACCCTTGCGCTGCCAAGGTCAAACACCATGTCAATGATGTGACCGAGCTTGCGACCATCGAGCACATTGACAACTTCTTTGCATCTTAAATCTAAAAATGTACTTTCCACAAGATATGCTATGAGCGCGCCCAACAAAATATGACAGGATTTTTGATTGTTTTTGTTGTTAAATTCACACAAAAAAAAAGCGAACCATCGTCCGCTTTCATACCAAAAAGTCCTTGATTATTTTGAGCGCGTTCTTTTCAAGTCGTGACACCTGCGCTTGACTGATGCCAATTTCTTCGCTGACCTCGGTTTGAGTCTTGCCAGAGTAGTAACGCATCAGCAGAATTTCCTTCTCTCGTGAGGGCAACACCCTGATTGCATCTTTGATTGAAATGTTTTCATAAATGCTGTCATCAGTGTTCTTGACGTCGGCAATCTGGTCAATCAGTTGAAGCGACTCTGCTCCATCATTGTAGATGGGGTCGCTGAGCGAAACTGTTTCGCTGATTGCGTCAAGCGCAAAGGTAATGGTCTTTACAGGAACATTAATCTGCTTTGACACCTCTTCAAGTGAAGGCTCAACAGCTGCGGTTTTCGAAAGCTCGTCTTTTGCCTGCAACGCGCGATAGGCAATATCTCGCAGCGACCTTGACACACGCAGCGCATTGTTGTCACGAATATATCTTTTGATTTCACCCACAATCATTGGCACGGCATAGGTTGAAAAACGAACATTTTGGCTTTCGTCAAAATTGTCAATAGCCTTCATCAATCCCACGCAGCCCACTTGAAACATGTCGTCCGCTCTGTCACCTCGCCCACCGAACCTGTGAACAACGCTCAACACAAGCCGAAGATTTGCGACCACAAAATACTCTCTCGCGCGTTCATCACCCGATTTGACCTTTGCCATCAGCTCCATCATATCCGCATTGGTCAATTTAGGCAACTTTGCAGTGTCCACTCCTGAAATGCTGACTCTTGAAGACATACCCCCTCCATGTAAGAAGTATGTTTCGCGTAAAGAATAAAAACTATTCAACATCGACAAAAAAGGTTAAAAAATTCATTTTTAAATCGTTTTTTCGGATTTATTGCTATTTTTTTATTTTTTAAAATAATTTTTAGATTATTTTTCACCATTTTATTTTCAAAAAATGAATTAGTTTAAATTCTT
>CAMLUY010000037.1 GCA_946487985.1 uncultured Clostridia bacterium | reverse complement strand
TATTTATGGCACTAAGTCGTATTGGTGCTGAACTAGCATGTGCGCTGTGTAAAAGAGAATAATTTTTTCAAAATACAACTTTGCTGATTCATCATTTCAGTAAGGCTGTTTTTTTTGTTAAGGTATATATTGGTAAATTTTTAAGGCTTTCTGTATAATTGTCAAAAAATTGATAAGAATAACTATAACCAATTTCTGCTAAATCCGACCACTTTCGCGCATAAATGCTGTTGCAGCTGAAAATTTCATAAAAAGGCTGGAATTACGCAAAATCTGTTGGTAAAGGACAATCAAAACCGCCACGATTTTACCAAAGAAGCAAAAATCAAAAAAAAATTTCGATTTTTTTTGAAAAAATCCGCAAATTTATTTGACAAATAAAGGGCACGGGAAGTAGAATAGGGTAAGTCATAAAAGAAAAGGAGGAAATAAAAATGACTTTGAAAGCAAAACTTGTTTCAACTATCGCAGCTTTCGCTCTCGTACTTGCTTTGCTCGTTGTTGGCGTACTCGCAGCAAGCAGCGCCAGCATCAACATGAGTGGTTCTCTTTCATTTACCGCAACTGACGTAAACGCCACCGTTGATATTTCTGTTGCAGGAAATAAAGCCGCAGGCGATGTTGGCGATGGTACATACACTTTCAATTCTGCGACTCAAGATACATCTAAAGATGTAACTCTCAGCGGTCTTGCTTGGACATTCGCATCAAAAACTTCAACAATCACTCTTACAATTGTTGTTACAAACAAAGACGAAACTCGTTCTTTGACATCAACACTTACACCAACACTTACAAAACTTGCTGCTGCAAACGTAACAGCTGCTGCAAGCGTCACTGGTGGTGAAGGTGAAGCTGATGACGCACAAACTCTTACAGCTGGCGAAAGTGTAACATACACTGTTACTTTCAAAATTACTGACGCTAACAAATCAGTTTCATCAACTGCTGCAACTTGGTCAGCAAAACTTGCACTTGCAAACGTTGCTGCGTAATCAGTAAAAATTTTCGCGAAAATAATTCAATATTTTTGGAAATTTGAGGCAGGCTTTTCCTTACGAGAGCGGGAAAGTCTACCTCTCAAAAGCTGCATAATAAAAATCTTGGGTGTCTGGTCAGATGCTCAAGATTTTTATTTTTGTCTGTAAAATTTGACGTTTCTGGCGTCAAAATGGCCGATATTGGCAATTTGAAGGCTTGAAAAGATAAATAATTTAATTTTTTCGTGAATATTCTTAAAAAAATTTGACAAAAATATCAATAAATACTATCATAGTGGTAAGTCATAAAGATAAAAAAGGAGGAAATATCATGACTTTACGGGCAAAACTTCTCATATCAGTTGCGGCGTTTACAATGGTACTGGCACTTCTTATTGTTGGAGTATTGGCGGTTCAATCGGCTAATGTGCCAATTTCTGGTAATATTGTGTTCAATGCGACCGATGCAAACGTTGAAATATCTGGTACACTTTCAAATGCTACAACAGCACATACTTTTACCACACTTAAATATGATGCAGAAACTACGGCAGGCAGCACGGCGCTTGACACATGGAAAAATGTCAAAATAGATTTCAAGAATCAGGCAAGCAACGACATTGTTTTTTCAATTACTGTTACAAATAAAGATACAAATCGTGTAATGTATGCTTCATTAGACTCGACTCAACTGAAAGGTCTGACTGACGCCACAAACAATGTTACAGCAACCATCAAAACAGGCACAGGCGCATATACATGGGGAGAAGCTGTTGAAATAGTAAAGGGAAGCGCTGTTACTTTCATGATTACATTTTCTATGGGCACAAGAAATAAGTCTGTTAATGTTGGCTCATGGACAGCAGATCTTGATGTCAGCTCACAAAGCTTATAATTTAATTTAAGGTTTTTTGGAAAATAAAAAATTCCCTTTTTATTCATTGGTCAAAGAATAAAATCGGAATTTTTTGTTATTTGAGAAACTGCATTTCGTCTGTAATTTGTTACAACTTTTTGCAGGTGTAAAGGGGTTTACTGTATTTTGCAAGCTTTTCAGATGAAAAAAATGTAGAAAAAATAAAAATAATCAAAAAAACATGTGTTTTTACTTTATATTTTTTTGAAAAAATGTTAAACTAAGTCAGGAGGAAAAAATGACAATTGAACCATTATCAAATCGTCCTGCAAAAATTCGTTTGGCGATATCAATAATCACTTTTGTTATTGTCATTGCTTTATTGGTTGTTGGCATTGTTTTGTATTTTACTATCAAGAAAAATGAAGACAACATTATGATTGAGGGAAATGACGTAAACATAACCGCCTCGGCAACAATTTCTGGAATGCAAAACAATCCTGTGCTTGAAGATATTGTGATCAATGCAGAAAATGTTACAGGAAAGGACTCATGGCAAAATTTGTCACTTATTTTCAATGGCGCAGATGATATCGTGATTACCATAACCATCAGAAACAATCACAGTGTCAATGGTGTTGACGTGCTTTTCAGCAATCTGACAACTGGCGTGATTGGCAGAACCGATGCTGACGACACTGCAAACTTGACATTGCAGGAACACTATTACATGAATGGTGATACGACTGGGCATGAAGAGGTGACCAGTCAGCCTGTCAGACTTGCTGCTCAGGAAAGCTGCACGTTCGTTATCACTTTTGGTATTTTTGATATCAATAAATCTGTAAACTCAACATTAAACATTGACATTGTTTGCAATAATGTCGATGTTGAAGCATAGGAGGACAAAATATGGCAACATACTCTGAATCGAAGAAAAAATCCTCGGTGCTCAATATCATATCCAATGTTCTGTTTGTCATTGTCATGATACTTTTGATAATTTTCATGATATACGGATTTGGCAATCTTTCAAAGAATAAAGTTCCCTCATTCTTTGGGCAATCATATGTGCGAATCATGTCTGGCTCAATGGAGGCGTCGGGATTTGAAAAGGGTGATATTGCGGTAATTGAAAAAAAGAACATCTCTGAAATCGGGGTTGGAGATATTATTGCGTTTTACTATTGCGCCGAAAATCCATCATCTGGCTGGTCTGACAGTGCCGAGATAAAGGACTTCAAAACTGGCGCAAACAGTTTTGATACTCAGATTATTTTCCACCAGGTTGTTGATATCAAAGTTGACACCGAGGGAAATGTTTGGTTTCAAACAAAAGGTACAAGCAACTTGACAGCAGACAAGTACACGAAGGCTGACTATGTCGTTGGCGTGTACAAGGACAGCATTATGGCAGACATTTTGCAGTTCATGTCTTCAACGGCTGGCATTATTGTAATTGTAATTGTTCCATCATGTATCGTGCTGTTTTTGCTGCTTTTGAATATTATTGATATCGTTGACAAAATGATCAAGGCACGTCGCGAAGAGGAAGAGAGGCAGGTTGCTCTTATTGAGGAAGGCTCTCGCAGCAATGATGACCGAAAAGCTGCTGAAAAAACTGATGACAAAGCATACAGCGACAGCTTGGGTCTGAGCAATATTGATGGCACGCCGCTGTTTGATGAAAATGGCAATGCAATCTTTGCTGACGACAAAAATGCAAAAACCGCAACGAAAGCTGAATATGTTCCACCAAGGAAGCCGGTGATTAAGAAGGACGGCTCAGCTGCGGCAGGTGCGGCAGCAGGTGCAACCGTAGCAGCAAATGCTACGAAAGTTTCGGCAGCACCAAAGAAGCCTGTTATTTCAACAAACGCGACTACAACTTCTGGGGCGACAGCAGCGAAGCCAGCAGCAACAGCGGGAACTAAATCGGCTGATACATCGGCATCTTCGACGGCAGCAACCAAGTCTGCAACGACTGGCACGACAACTGCAACGGCAGCAAAGAAAACTGTTACAAGCGGGGCGACTAAACCAGCTGCTTCGACAAAGGCGACAACAACTGCGGCAACAGGGGCAACCAAGGCGGCTGCCACAAAGCCTGCAACAGGGACAGCCAAAGCTGCGACAGCAGGGGCAGCAACAAAGCCTGCAAGCTCAACTGCTACGGCGACAAAGTCTGCAACAACAGATACTGCAAAAGCGCCAGCGAAGAAAGCTGAAACGGCTTCTGCTGCAAAGGCGACAACAGCAAAGACGACCGCTGCAACTGGGACTGACAACAAGGACACAACTGACAAGCCGACAAAATAAAAATCAAAATAAGAATATGCACGCAGATGACTTTCTTGTGAAAAGATGTCAAAGCGTGCATTTTTATTTGGGTAAAAATTAAAAGATAAAAAGCGGTTAAAGGTTAAAAAATAAAATTGGTGTAAAATTTTGTTTGTATTTTTTGCAAGAATATGATAGTCTTAATAAAAAGGAGAGTTATGCACAAGCCGATTGTTGCAGTTGTTGGACGTCCAAATGTTGGCAAAAGTTCATTTTTCAACAAGATTTGCCAAAAACGGATAAGCATTGTTGATGATACGCCAGGGGTTACCAGGGACAGGATTTATGCTGACGCTGAGTGGAGTGGGCACAGCTTTACCTTGGTTGACACTGGTGGTATTGATGACAGCAGTGTTGACAGTTTTCAAAAGGATATCAAAAAGCAGGCGCAGATTGCCATACGCGAAGCTGACGTTGTTGTATTTATTGTTGACGGGCGGGTTGGAGTGACGGCAAACGACCAAGAGGTTGCAGAACTTTTGCAACGTTCAAAGACCCCAGTTGTGCTTGTTGTCAACAAGCTTGATAATTTCGAAGTTGAATCGACATATGAATTTTACTCGTTGGGGCTTGGGCAGCCATATCCGCTTTCTGTTCACCAAAGCAAGGGGCTTGGTGACGTGCTTGATGCAATCGTTGGGCATTTCAAGGATTTGCCGCAGCTTTCTGCTGGCGAGGGGGTGACCAAGGTTGCCATTGTTGGCAGGCCGAATGTGGGCAAGAGCAGTCTTGTCAACAGGCTTATTGGCAGCGACCGAGTGGTAGTCAGCGACGTTGAGGGCACGACACGCGATGCTGTGCTTGTGCCGTTTGCATACAATAAAAAAGACTATGCCTTGGTTGACACGGCTGGGCTGCGCAGGCAGCGCCCAGTGGAAAAGGAGTCTGTCGAGGGATACTCGGTTTTGCGAACGCTGACGGCTATTGAAGAGGCCGATGTTGTTATCATTGTGTTTGACGGCAGTGAGGAGTGCGTAACCGAGCAGGACGTGCGCATAGCGGGCATGGTTCATGAAGCGGGCAAGCCTAGCGTTATTGTAGTCAACAAGTGGGACAAAAAAAGCAAATCGAAAGAAGAGTTTACCAAGCGGCTGAGCATTGACCTTGCGTTTATGAGCTATTTCAAGGTGATTTTTGTATCGGCACTGACAGGGGCTGGAACGGGGCAGGTCATGGCAATGGTTGAGGAAGCGTACTCAAATGCCAGCAAAAGGATTACGACTGGACTTTTGAACGACCTTTTGCATGATGCGATATTGAACTATGAGCCGCCAGCGCGGAATGGCGTTCGAGTTAAGGTGAAATACATTACCCAGGCATCGACAAATCCACCGACCTTTGTGCTTTTTGTCAATGATGCAAAGCTTATCAACTTTTCGTACAGGCGATACCTTGAAAACAGGTTTCGTGAACGGCTTGAACTTTCGGGCACACCAATAAAAATCATAATAAAAGGAAAGGGTGAAGAATGATAGTTGCACTCAAATTTATCTTGGTTGCCTTTGTGTCATACTTTATCGGTACGATAAATTTTTCCAAGATATTGTCTTGGTATGTTAGGCATAAAGACATAACCAAAATTGGCTCAGGTAATCCTGGCACAATGAACATGCTGCGTTCGTATGGCTTTGGGCTTGCGCTTTTGACGTTTGTTGCAGAGGTGGCCAAAGCGGGATTAACCTGTCTGATTTTCAAGCTATGCTTTCCTGAGTTTGGGCAGCTCATCTACTTTTTTGCAGGCCTTTTCATTATGATTGGCTATATTTTCCCAGTGTGGTCAAAGTTTAAAGGTGGCAAAGGTGTGGCTTGTTTTGCAGGAATTTTCCTCTTTTCAAACCTCTGGTATGTTGCGCTTGCATGGTTTGCTATCTGCTTTGTGTTGCTGATCTTTATTGACTATGGCTGCATCATTTCTTTCACATACATTGGTGGTCTGGCTATTGGCTATACCATTTATGTTTGGCTTGAAGGGGTGGCATATGCGTGGGCTATCACCATCATTATTTGGGTGCTGTTTGCGCTGATGATTTTCAAGCATCACGGCAACATCAAGCGCCTGTTCAACCATACAGAAAATAAGATTGATTTCAAGGGCAAGCTGAAAAAGGTCTTTTGCCACAAAAAGGGCGAGCAGATTATTGAAGAGGAGTGCGTCGACCAAAAGCCTGAAACCGAAATCGTCATAGAGCCAAAACCCACCAATCAGCAGACTGATTCTGAGGTACAAAAGCCGCAAGACGAAGAAACCCCAAAGCAGGATTGACTTTCCAATAGCAAATACTTTCATCGCACCACAAAAGTAGTAAGCTTTGTGGTGCTTTTTTGTTGTTTTTTATTGCTGAAATTGTTTTTTCTGTTATAAAAATTCATTTTAAATTTAAAAATGGGTGGCAAAACTTGCATTGCGTTTTTTTTGCGCAATGTTTTTTTATTCAATATAGTTCTATTGCAGCAGGTATAATGCATACAATATCGTGTCGCAATAGGAGGCACAGATTATGGAAAAATTCCAAATTTATGAAGATATAAAATCTCGAACAAACGGCGATATTTATATTGGTGTGGTTGGCCCTGTCCGCGTTGGCAAGTCTACGTTTATCACCAATTTCATGCAAAAGCTTGTGCTGCCAAATATCTCCGAAAAAAATACCAAAGACAGAGCGATTGACGAGCTGCCGCAATCAGCCGATGGCAAGACCATCATGACAACTCAGCCGCATTTTGTACCAAATGAAGCTGTGAAAATCAAGGTCGCAAATGCTGAAATGAAAGTTCGCATGATTGATTGTGTTGGCTATTTGGTCAGTGGCGTAATGGGGCATGTAGAAGATGACAAACCGCGATTGGTCAAAACGCCTTGGTCAGAAAAGGATTTACCGTTTGAAGAAGCTGCCGAGCTGGGCACAACAAAGGTCATTAAAGAGCATTCCACAATCGGCATATGCGTTACCACAGACGGCTCGGTAACCGAACTGCCAAGGTCAAACTATGTTGAAGCCGAGGAGCGGGTTATTTCAGAACTCAAAGAGTGCGGCAAGCCATTTGTCATTGTCCTCAACTGTAAAAATCCAAATTCGAATGACGTGAAAAAGCTTGCAACTTCGCTCAAAGAGAAATATGACGCGCCTGTCGTAGCGCTCAATGCTCAGGATTTGAAAGATGAAGACGTTGACAAGATTGTTGAAAATGTTTTGATGGAATTTCCTGTACAGTCAATTCAAGTTCAGATGCCAGAATGGTTGCGAGCTCTTGATTTTGAAAGCGATATCATCAGCGAAATTGCAAGCGAAATGCGCAAAATCGGTTCGTCAATGATCAAGCTTTCTGACTCTGAGAAAAGCCAAATAGCTTTCGCCGAAAGCAGCTGTTTTGACCCGATTACTATTTCTACCATCGATGCCGGTAAAGGTGTGGTAAAGTTCAGTGTTATTCCAAAAGATGGGCTGTTTTATCAGGTTCTGTCTGACGAATGCGGCTTCCAGATTAAAGATGATTTTGAGCTTGTTTCATATATCAAAGAGCTTGCCATCGCTAAAATCGAATACGACAAAATCAAAGGCGCACTTGAAGAGGTAAAACAGACTGGCTATGGCATTGTTGAGCCGCGCCGTGAAGACCTCGAACTTGGCGAGCCTGAGATTATCAAACAGGGCAACAGATTTGGAGTAAAAATCAAGGCGACAGCGCCAAGCCTGCATATCATGCGTGTTGATGTTGAAACCGAGGTCACACCGCTTGTTGGTACAGAGGACCAAAGCCAAGATCTGGCAAAAAGTCTTGTCGATCAATTTGAGGCCGACCCACAAGCCATTTGGGACACAAACATTCTTGGTAAAAGTTTGTACAATCTTGTTGGCGACAATATCAGCACCAAGATTGTAACTATGCCAGTCGAAGCACAACGCAAGATGAGAAAGACTCTTTCAAGAATCGTCAATGAGGGCAAGGGCGGAGTGCTTTGCATTCTATTGTAAACAACAATTTATAAAGAACTCACTCTTTTTCCCGAGTATGCAGGAATCAACTTTTGTTGCTTCCTGCTTTTTTATGCGGTTTTATTGAAATTCTCCCTCCCCCACATAAAACACAATTTTGTCAAAGAAAAATATTTTCACGGCTGCATCTACGCTTTTGTTTGCTCACAAGTGAGCTTGTGAGCTGCACGGTAACGCTTGATTTGCCGTTATTGCTCAAAGCTGACGCTTTTTCGCAGAAAGCTCAAACAACAGCCGTGTTGTTCTCGCTTATTTTATGCGGAAAAAATAGCGCAATTTTGGCAAATAGTTGTAAATTTGAAAGGAATTTCAAATTTACGTCAAATTACTTGACAAAATTGCGGGGGGGGGTAGAATAGGGTAGTTCGAAATATTTTTACATA